>NZ_JBCOME010000049.1:0-35255 GCF_040924365.1 Ruminococcus sp. 1001136sp1_2201st1_G3_2201SCRN_220225
GACCAGTTGGATAAGGTAATTGCCATTGACCAGTCTCCAATTGGCCGTACACCAAGATCTAATCCTGCTACTTATACAGGCGTATTTGACCAGATCAGAGATCTTTTTGCTGCTACAGCAGATGCCAAGGCAAAGGGGTATAAGAAAGGGCGCTTCAGCTTTAATGTAAAAGGCGGACGCTGTGAAGCCTGCAGTGGTGATGGTATTATTAAAATTGAAATGCACTTCCTGCCAGATGTTTATGTCCCTTGTGAAGTTTGCAAGGGGAAGCGCTATAATCGGGAAACTCTGGAAGTGAAGTATAAGGATAAGAGCATCTACGATGTACTGAATATGACAGTTGAGGAGGCAATGACGTTCTTTGAGAACGTTCCATCCATCAGAAGGAAGATAGAGACCTTATATGATGTCGGTCTTTCCTATATTCGTCTCGGACAGCCTTCCACCACTCTTTCCGGCGGAGAAGCACAGCGTATTAAGCTGGCTGCAGAGCTGAGTAAGCGCAGTACAGGTAAGACTATTTATATTCTGGATGAGCCTACCACTGGATTGCATTTTGCAGATGTTCAGAAACTGGTGGAGATTTTGCGTCGACTTTCGGATGGTGGAAATACGGTTGTTGTAATTGAACACAATCTGGACGTGATCAAGACCGCTGATTATATAATTGATATCGGACCGGAAGGCGGAGATGGCGGGGGAACAGTTGTTGCCAAGGGAACACCTGAAGAAGTGGCGAAGAATCCAGCTTCTTATACAGGACGTTATGTTGCGAAATATTTGAAGTGATTCTGATAATAAACCTCTTTCCAATTGAAGCATTTTTGTTTATAATGGTACGAAGACTATTAATTATGAAAAATCTATGAGACAATTATAAAGTCACATCTGCAGAATGTGGTGTTTATGATTACAGTTCGGAATGTGAATGGTAATCATTTACGGCACAATTCTTGCAGAGAAAGTGTGACAAAGTGTTTTGAGAGAAAGGGGAATTTAATGCCTGCCAGTGATATTGGAATTGACCTGGGAACCAGAAACAGTCAGGTATATTCCACTGGACGGGGGCTGGTAGTCAGTGAGCCGTCTGTAGTGGTTTATGATAAGAACTCAGAGAAAATAAAAGCAATCGGTGAGGAAGCCAGACAGATGACCGGACATGTTTCATCAAATATGGAAGTAATCCGGCCAATCCGCCAGGGAGTGATCGTAGATTATACGGTTATGGAGAAGATGCTGAAGTATTTCATTTCCAAGGCAATGGGTCGCCATGCCTTTCGAAAGCCTAGAATCAGTATCTGTATCCCCAGCGGAACCACAGAGATTGAAAGAAAGGCAGTAGAGGAAGCTACTTATCAGGCCGGAGCAAGGGAAGTGTTTCTTGTGGAAGAGCCGATTGCAGCTGCAATTGGTGCCGGAGTAGATGTGACGAAGCCTTTTGGTAATCTGATCGTGGATATAGGAGGCGGAACCACTGATGTTGCCGTGATTTCCATGGCTGGCTCTGTTGTGTCTGCTTCTGTAAAGGTTGCCGGAGATAATTTCGACCAGGCAATCATGAGCTATGTGAGAAAAAATCACAGCCTTTTTATTGGGGAAGAGGCCGCTGAGAACATAAAAATAAAAATCGGAACTGCCTGCCAGGAAGCATCTCCGCGGATGCTGGAGGTAAAAGGCAGAAATGTGATCACCGGACTTCCCAAGGTTGTAACTCTGACTTCAGAAGAAATCCGTATTGCATTGAGGGATGCTACCAATCAGATTGTGGAGACTGTGCACGGAGTGCTTGAGAAAACTCCGCCGGAACTGGCTGCAGATATTGTAGACAGAGGAATTGTTCTCACAGGTGGCGGAGCATTGCTCCATGGAATGGACACCCTCATTGAGCAGAAGACCGGCGTAAGCACTCTTACTGTGCAGGATGCTATGTCTGCGGTTGTGGTGGGAACCGGTAAATATGCGGAAGTAATTACCAGGATGGAAGAATAATCTGATTGCTTTGAAAAGCGTAAACAGTAACATATAATTTGGCTATTCTGTTTTGCAAAAGATAAAATATTATGTAAACTATAATGAAAAGGGTACTGCGTTCTAGAGCGTGTTTGAAAAAGGCTTTCTGCAAAGTGGGGCGTGCAGATTGCGGGAATACTTTTTCAAACACATTCTAGCAGTGCCCTTTGGTTAGTGCTGGCGGCAGGAGAAGAACAAATGAGTGAGAAAGTTACAGGCTATATAGATCATGTCATATTCCGCAATGATGAAAATGGATATACAGTTATGGTTCTTAAGACCGCGGATTCAGAGGAAGAGCTGACTTGTGTAGGAACATTTCCTGACGTTACACAGGGTGTGACCATTGAAGCTGAGGGACAGTTTTCCCAGCACCATATATACGGCAGACAATTTAATATCCAGTCTTATGCGGAAAAGGCACCAGAGGACACCCAGGCTATGGAACGTTATCTGGGTTCCGGAGCGATTAAAGGGGTAGGTGCAGCACTTGCTGCCAGAATTGTGCGGTGTTTTGGCGAGGATACCCTTAGAATAGTGGAAGAAGAACCGGAAAGGCTGGCGGAAGTCAAGGGAATCAGTGAGAAGAAAGCCAGAGAGATTGCAGTACAGGTGACTGAGAAGGCAGATATGCGAAAAGCCATGATGTTTCTGCAGAAATATGGCATTTCCCTGAATCTTGGAGCAAAGATATATCAGAAATATGGTCAGTCCGTATACAGTGTGCTTCAGGAGAATCCCTATCGTCTGGCAGATGATATCTCGGGAGTTGGCTTTAAAATTGCAGACACCATTGCGTCACGTATTGGTATACATGCAGATTCAGATTACAGGATCCGCAGCGGTATGATGTATACTCTTCTCCAGGCTTCAGGGGAAGGACATGTATATCTTCCGAAGGACGAACTGTTTGACAGAGCTTCCCAGCTGCTTCAGGTAGATGTTTCTTATATGGAGAAACATCTGATGGATATGGCAATTGACCGGAAAGTTGTTTTAAAAGAGAATGACAGAGAGGTACTGGTTTATCCAAGCCAGTATTACCGCTTGGAACTGAATACAGCAAGAATGCTCACTGAATTAAATATCCGTTATCCACAGAATGAGCAGATGATGGAGCGAAGAATTGCCCAGATTGAGAAAGAAACAGGTACTGTTTTGGAGGAAATGCAGAAGAAGGCTGTTGTAGAGGCTGCTGGAAATGGCCTTTTTATACTTACAGGAGGACCAGGTACCGGTAAAACTACCACGATCAATGCAATTATTCGTTTTTTCGAGGGCGAAGGCGCAACTCTTCGTCTGGCAGCACCTACAGGACGCGCAGCCAAGCGAATGACAGAAGCTACAGGTTATGAAGCACAGACAATACATCGGCTTCTGGAATTGAACGGTGTGCCGAATGAGGATGGCAGAGAGTCTCAGGGTGTTCATTTTGAACGGAATGCAGAGAATCCGCTGGATACAGATGTAATTATTATTGATGAGATGTCTATGGTGGATATTTTTCTTATGCATTCACTGCTTCTTGCGGTGACTGCGGGAACCAGGATCATTCTGGTAGGAGATGAGAACCAGCTGCCAAGTGTAGGTCCTGGAAATGTGCTGCGGGATATTATTCAAAGCGGCGTTTTTCCAGTAGTAGAACTGAAGAAAATTTTCAGGCAGGCCTCTCACAGTGATATTGTAGTAAATGCACACAAGATCCATAACGGAGAGCAGGTTTCCCTTGATAACAAAAGCCGCGATTTCTTTTTCCTGAAGAGATATGATGCCGATATTATTATCCGCGTGGTCATCGCACTGATTCAGGAGAAACTGCCGAAGTATGTGGATGCAAGACCTTTTGAAATACAGGTTCTGACTCCAATGCGAAAGGGGCTTCTGGGCGTAGAGAGGATGAACCAGATCTTACAGAGATACCTGAATCCACCAGAATCAGGTAAAAAAGAGAAAGAAATTGGAGACCGGCTTTTCCGTGAGGGAGACAAGGTTATGCAGATTCGGAACAACTATCAGCTGGAATGGGAAGTCCGGGGGAAATACGGAATTCCTGTAGAAGAAGGGGTGGGCGTATTTAATGGAGATACTGGCATTCTGAAGGAAATCAATGAATTTGCAGAGACTGCCACTGTGGAATTTGAGGATGGCCGTTTCGCTGACTATTCTTTTAAGCAGCTGGAAGAATTGGAACTTGCCTATGCTATAACCATACATAAATCCCAGGGCTCAGAATATCCGGCAGTTATTCTGCCGCTCCTTTCCGGCCCCAAGATGCTGATGAACCGCAATCTTTTGTATACAGGTGTTACAAGAGCACGGAAATGTGTTACTGTAGTTGGAAGTGAGGAGACTTTCGGGGAGATGATCCGCAATGAGAAGCAACAGAAACGTTACAGCTCTCTTTGGGCAAGGATACAGGAACTTTCTGGATCTGTTGTATCCAAGACGGTGTCCTCTGTGTCACAGGATTCTTAGGAACAGCCATCAGTTGATCTGTCTGGACTGTGCCGGAGATTTAAGACCTGTATCGGGGCCACGGTGTTACAAATGCGGAAAACCGGTAAATGGAGATGAAGAATACTGCAGGGACTGCGGCGCCCATCCAGGCGCTTTTGACCAGGGACGCGGGATTTTTCTCTATGATGACCGGATGAGATACTCTATAATGAAATATAAATATTTTGGTTGTCAGGAATACAGCCGCTTTTATGGAAAAGCATTGTATATCTACGGAAAAGATATGCTTGCATTATGGAAGCCGCAGATAATCATTCCGGTTCCGCTTCATAGAAGAAAACAGCGCATAAGAGGGTTTAATCAAGCTGAACTTCTGGCGAAAGAACTGTCCCGTTATGCTGGGATTCCTGTAGATACTGCTATTCTAAAAAAGTGCCATGCTACCCGATCACAGAAAAAACTGGATGCGGCTGAAAGAAAGAAGAATCTTCAAAAAGCTTTTCAGGTTGTAGGAAATCCTGCAGGAATGCGTATCTTGCTTATTGATGATGTATATACTACTGGAAGTACCATGGATGTGCTGGCAAAGCTTCTGTTGGAAAAGGGAGCATCCCATGTATATTTTCTCACGCTGTGTATTGGAAACAACAGGTAAAAAAATGCTTTTCATGGCATGGGATATATGATACAATCATCCTGTATGAGTATAGCTTTTCAGCTTTAAAAGAAACGCATAAGGAGCCATTTATGATAAACGAAGAAAAAGTAAAGATAATGGATCAGCTTGCTGTATATGAGAAACAGGAAGGCAGAAAGTATCTTCCAGTAAGCAAGTACTACAGGAGTGACTATATTGGTCTGGCGCTGATTAAGAATTTCTTTCTTGTAACAATTGGATATGGATTGATACTGGCTGTGATTGCAGCGTATAATTTGGAATATCTGCTGGATAATGTGCACAAGATGGATCTGATCTCTCTTGGAGTTGTAGTCCTGGGGGGATATATAGGGATATTGGTATTATATTCTGTGCTGACATATATCCAGTACACTGTGAAGTACCATAAGGCGAAGAAGAGTGTAAAACAGTATTACACTCAGCTGACGAAATTAGAGAAAATCTATACTCGTGAAGAAAAGAAATTCGCAGGACGTGAAATGTCAGGAGGATATAGAAAATGACAGCATTACTTGAGTTAAAGCAGAAAATAAAAGAAATATACGGACAGTATGAAATGTATATCCTGCCTGTAATGAAGTTTGTTCTTGCACTGGTTTATTTCCTGTGGATCAATGCGAATATGGGATATATGTCTCGCCTGAATAATGTATTTTTAGTACTGATCCTGGCATTGATCTGTTCCATTTTGCCGTCTTCCGCTATGATGTATATTGGTTTTGTGCTGATCCTTGTTCACAGTTATGCACTTGGAATTGAAATTGCGGCATTTATGCTTGTTCTGATCCTTCTGATGATGATCTTTTTCCTGAGGTTCAGTGGTGAACAGAATGTAACATTTGTATTTACACCGCTTTCCTTTGCATTCAGCCTTCCGGCATTACTTCCTATTGGAAGCGGACTTATGGAGAGCAGTTTATCTGCAATTCCAGCTGGCTGCGGTGTGGTTATGTATTATTTTATCCGTTTTTTAAGATCACAGTCAACAATTCTTGTGAATCCGGATCTGGAGATGACAGATAAGCTGCAGATCATGGCTGACGGTCTGGTACAGAACTGGGGAATGTGGATTGCAGTTGTTGCTTTTGTAGCAGTTATCCTTCTGGTACATCTGATCCGTACCCGCTCTTTTGATCATGCATGGAGGATATCTATTATTACAGGCGGTGTTGCCTATGTGTTTATAATGCTTGTTGGAAGTTTTGGAATGAACCTGAATGCAACTGTTGCAATGATTCCGCTTCTGATCTGTACGATTGCAGCTGTTCTCCTGGCACTTGTGCTTGAGTTCTTTGCATTTGGAGGAGATTACAGCCGTGCAGAGCGTCTGGAGTATGAGGATGATGAGTACTTCTATTATGTAAAAGCAGTTCCCAAGGCTTCTGTTGCAACTTCCGAGAGAAGTATTAAGAAAATAAATGCAGAACCTGTTCGTGAAGAGCGCAAGGCAGAGGACAACTCTGGTACTTATGCCAATCCAATCTTCCGACAGGATGAGAAGCCTAAAAGAAAGAAAGCTTCTCCAGCAGCAGACAGAAAGCCAAGACAGGCAGAGAAACCTGCTGCTAAGGATATTGATTTTGAAAAAAAGCTTGAAGAATCTCTTAAAGATCTTTAAGGTTACTGCTTGGCAGTGAATGGTAACAAAGAAAGGAGTACACTATGCAGGATATGGCAGTCAGATTATCAGGATATTTGTCAAAACTCTCCCTGCCCAGTCTGGGAGTAACAGACATACTGGAGATTGCCCTGATTTCCTTCTTTATCTATCAGTTTATGGTGTGGATCAAGTTTACCCGCGCTTATACTCTGTTGAAGGGAATTCTGATAGTACTCCTTTTTATTTTATTTGCATATGTGTTGAAAATGAATACGATCCTCTGGATCATTAAGAATCTTTCTACTATACTTCTTACCAGTGTTGTTGTTATTTTCCAGCCAGAACTTCGGAAAATGCTGGAGCAGCTGGGACAGAAGAAGTTTATGGCTTCTATTTTCCCTTTGGATGCCGGCAAAGAGGTACAGGAAAGGTTTACAGATAAAACAATCAATGAGCTTGTGAAGGCATGTTTTGACATGGGAGAAGTAAGAACTGGCGCATTGATCGTCATTGAGCAGAATATCCGCTTAAGTGAATATGAGCGCACAGGAATCAATGTGGATGCAGTTCTTACAAGTCAGCTCCTGATCAATATTTTTGAACATAATACACCACTCCATGATGGCGCTGTCCTGGTGCGTGGCAATCGAATTGTAGCAGCTACCTGTTATCTGCCTCTTTCCGATAATATGGAGCTGAGCAAACAGCTTGGAACCAGACACAGAGCTGGTGTGGGAATTAGTGAAGTAAGTGATTCCCTGACAATTATTGTTTCAGAAGAAACCGGGCAGGTGTCCATGGCCCAGAACGGACAGCTCAGCAGAGGTCTTACCAGTGCTGAACTGAGATCTGCATTGATCAAGGCTCAGAATAAAAAGGTTGTAACTAACAGTAAACTGCGTCATCTGTTGAAAGGAAGAATGAGACATGAAGAAGACAAAGCTGACTAGGAATTTTACCTTGAAGATCATGTCTGTTTTCATCGGATTTCTGATCTGGTTTATTGTGGTAAATGTGGACAATCCGGTATCCAGTAAAAGTATCACCATTGCCGGAGAAAATGTAGAACTCCAGAATACGGCTTATGTGGATAGTGCAAACATGATGTGTATGCAGGATGATGATCCGGATCCTATAAGGGTTACAATCACAGGAGAGAGAAGACTTCTTTCCAGGATTACTCAGACCAATATAACCTTGACGGCAGATCTGCAGCAGGCAGGAAGCCTTGATACAGATCCGGTTATGGTTCCAATCACTGCCTCCTGTCCGGGAATCAACCCCGAGAATATTAAAGTGACACCACAGTATCTCAGTGTCAGACTGGAAGAAAAAGTAACACAGGAGTTTCTGGTTAATGTAAATTACGGTTCCAGCCAGCCGGGCAAGGGCTACGAGGTTGGTTCCCAGACTGCAAGTCCGGAGAAAGTTAAAATTACAGGTCCGAAATCTCTTGTGAATAAAATTGATAAAGTAAATGCGACCGTTGATGTTGATGGCCGAACAAAGGATTTTTCCGAAGAGGCAGAACTGAATATTATTGATAAGAATCAGGACAGTCTTGCCGGAAGAATGGCTTATCTCACCATAGATAATACCAAAGTTGTTGTTACAACTAAATTTTGGAAGATTCGCACAGGCGTTAATATTGGTGCGGACTATGTAGGTGTGCCGGCAGATGGCTATCAGGTGGAGAGTGTGACTACTGTTCCGGATACTGTAAGTATTGCGGGAACAGATGAGGCATTGGAGACTCTGAAGCAGAATGACAACACGATCTGGATAGGCGGTACTGATATTGATATTACAGGAGAGACAACTGATATTGAGAAGAAAGTCAGTCTGAAAGATGTGCTTCCTGAGGATGTGAAGCTGACAAGCGGAACCAGTGAGGACGTTTTGGTGAAGGTAAGTATTTTACCTATTGGAAGTCATTCATATGGTCTTCCCTCCAATCAGGTTACGGTAGATAACCTTGCTGATAATCTTCTGGTAACATTTGGAACAGATAAGATTGAAATCCGCGTGAAAGCAACAGCTGGAGAGCTTGATGACTTTAATCTTGACGAAGTGAAAGCTTCTGTTGATCTGAAGGATATGGAAGTAGGAAGCTATCAGATTCCTGTGACTGTGAAGCTGCCTAAGGGATTTGAACTTCTGGATGATGTGGTTGCAGATGTGACTATATCAGAAGTTTCCAATTCAGATACTAATAATGAATGAGCTGTTGTTTACGGATAACGTTTGGCGAAATATATTGCCATGGATCTAGAGAACAGCAGCAATAAGGGAGAGAAACTATGGTAAGTGAGAAAGTAAGGGTGAACAATCCTTCCGGCCTTCATTTACGACCGGCAGGCATTCTTTGTAAGGAAGCTATGAAATATAAATCTCTTATAACATTTCAGTATGGTCAGGGGTCTGCCAATGCCAAAAGCGTGCTCAGTGTTCTGGGCGCGTGTGTGAAATGTGGTGATGAGATTACTATATTTTGCGAAGGCGAGGACGAAACAGAGGCTTTAAGAAATCTTGTAACTGTTATCAACAATGGTTTAGGAGAATAAGATTTACAACGTTACAATAGGGAGGCATAAAAGTGAAAAAGAGAGTAGCAGCCGCAGTTTTAGGGATTATGTTAAGTGTGTCCATGGGTCTGGAAGTTCCAGCCGCAGCTTTGGATAGCGGATTTGAATCCGGATTTACATCTGAACAGGCAGCAGATGTGCAAACAGAAGATGGAGCCGAAGCAGTACAGCCGTCTGAGGATACAGAGGTGCCTGCAGATACGGCAGCAGCTGAGGAGCAGCAGGTACAGGAAAGCCAGGACAAGGAAGAACATACAGACAGCGAAAATTCAGGAGAAAGTACAGATGGTTTTTTCGATGGCTTTACTTCAGGTGAAACAGTGGAGGAGAATGGAAGTACTGCTCCGGTAGATGGATTTGAAGCTGTTCCTGAAGGCACATTGGATGGGACTCAGGAAGTACAGGCAGATAATTCAGACGGAGTATTTGACTGGAAAGAATGGGAGCAGACAGCTGATGGTTTTAAGCTTCGCAAGAAGAAATCAGCTGTAAGTGCAGCTGCTGAGGCTCAGAATGTGGCTGGTTCTGATGAGATTCAGGCTTTTGATGAAGTCCAGGAGAATGGCGAAGCAGCAGGTACGGAAAGTGTAGAGGCTGAAGGAACAACTGCTCAGGCTGAATATTATACTGCGGCAGATGGAATTGTAGAGATTACTACAAGAAACGAGGCTGGAGCAGTTCATACAGGAAGTTATCTGTTTGATGCCAATGGATTTCTGGTTACTGGCATTAAGACTTTAGCTGGAACGGAGAGTGCAAATGGGGCTGTTGGTGAATTCTATTTTACAGCTTCCGATAGTGCACAGGCATATACAGAATATAATGGACAGGGTGCTGCACTGGTTCCGTGGAAGACCACACTTGGTCAGATGAAGAAGGATTACTGGCTGTGGAACAAAGAAAGCAGAAACTTCCATTATTATGGCGCAGATGGTAAGACATTAACCACTGCACAGCTGGATGAAGCCGCCAAGGCAAATAATACATATACAGGATATTATAAGATCAATGATGAGTATTATTGTCTGGATGAGAATGGAACACCACGTATAGGGGATGTTACTCTGACAGTAAACGGAGTAGCTGCACAGTACTACTTCCAGCCAGCAGAAACAGATCAGGAAATTCCAGGAAAGATGTACCGTGATGGATGGAAGAGTTTTGTAGGAACAGCCGGTGAGCAGTGGAAATATTATGATTCCGGTGAGCTGGACAGCAGTAAGATTGGACAGCTTATGGTTCATGGCGTTATTGTAACAGATCTTGACGGACATAAAGATGCGGAAAATTCCTATCTGATCGATAAGAATGGCTATCTTCTTAAGAAGACTATGAAGAAAGCCACAGATGGCAAATATTATCTGACAGATAAGAATGGTTGCATTTATAAGAATCGTATTGTCACTTAT
This sequence comes from Ruminococcus sp. 1001136sp1_2201st1_G3_2201SCRN_220225, assembly GCF_040924365.1. Taxonomy (NCBI): domain Bacteria; kingdom Bacillati; phylum Bacillota; class Clostridia; order Eubacteriales; family Oscillospiraceae; genus Ruminococcus; species Ruminococcus sp. 1001136sp1_2201st1_G3_2201SCRN_220225. The sequence continues at coordinate 10,741 of NZ_JBCOME010000049.1, forward strand.
AAAAAGAAACAATATTATGTAACAGAAACCGGTGCAAGAGCAACCTGGAAAAAGGTATGGCACCGCTGTCCTGGGGCTGGAAACAGAATGTACTATTTTGGTTCTACTGCTGGCCGGATCGTGAAGAAAACCGGATGGCAGAAAGTAACCACCTCTAAGGGGAAATTCTATGGCTGGTTCCTGTTCAATAAAAAAGGAAAGCATTATGCCAATACACTGAGAAACGGATATTATTTCAAAGCTGACGGAAGACTTGCCAGCGGAGTTACCGTGATCAATGGCAAGAGTTATTTCTTTAAACCATCTACATCTAATACAAGAAATGGCCAGATGGTTAAGAATGAAATGTTTGTTTACAAGAAAAAAACATATTTTGCAGACTCTAAAGGTGTACTTCGCAAGAGCGGATGGCAGAAGATTGATGGAAACTGGTATTACTTCAAGAATATGAGTCTTGTGAAGAATGCATTCGTGAAGAAAGGCAAAAAATATGGATATGTAGATGCCACTGGTAAGTTCACTACAGGCTGGGTGGTTGTAGACAATTCCCAGAATCTGGTTCGTTACATTAACCCGGATAAGAAGGGCTTTGTGCAAAATGAATCCAAGTGGATTGATGGCAAGCTGTATTACTTTGATAAGAATGGTTACAGAATCAATGACGTGACAAATATTTACAAATCAGGATATACAGTTGAAGTGGATCGTGTAAATGGTGTTATGACAATTTATGCAGATGCGAACCGTACAATTCCGGTTAAGACCATTCGTGTTTCAGTAGGCAATCCTGGAACAGATACTCCGACAGGCAGATATAAACTGACAAGATACAGCAGATGGCAGGCGCTTATGGGACCGTCCTGGGGACAGTATGGTACTCATGTAGATGGTGCTGGTCAGGGCGGAATTTTCGTCCACTCTATTGCATGCGGCTCAGCAAACAGCTATAATTTGCCGGTTAGTGCATATCTTAAGCTTGGAAGCCCGGCTTCCCATGGCTGTATCCGTACCTGTGTTGCCGATGCAAAATGGGTATATGAGAACTGCAATGGTTCCACCATTTATATTTTCGATGGAACCTATAAGTCTGACGAAGTATTCAAAGGACCGCTGGGACGTCGCGCAATTACACCGCTGAAGGGAATTAAGAATGGCGGATACTACGATCCGACCGATCCAGCAGCTTAATAGCTTACTTTGAAAGATATTTGTTGATAAAAAAAACGACATAAAAAGCCAAAAAGAGTGTCTTAAAATTATCAGATTTGATGATTTTAAGGCACCTTTTTACTGTTTTGGAGAATAACATTGAAATTTGAAAATGGAAACTGTATAATAACAAAGTAACACATTTTTAACATCTTGTAAGAAACAAGCGGATAAGGGAAAACGGTAAACACTACTGGTCCGGTAAGGAACGTAACCTGAAACTGTTTATCAGGAGGAGATATGGGAAAATGGAAAAAATGGCTGTCTGCCGGTTTATTTACAGCTATGCTTGGAACTGCAATAATTGCAGGACCAACTGCAGATGTAAGTGCCAATGCAGGAAATAAGCCATATAATATTGAAAATGTTTCACCAGATGCGCATCTGGCACCAAGTGTAGGAGATTCCTCTTCCAAGACAAGCTCAAAGGCATGGCACAAAATTGACGGAGTCTGCTACAATGGAAGTGGAAAGAAAGTAGAAGGAGCCATTACCAGAGGTATGGATGTCTCAGAATGGCAGGGAAAGATCAATTGGAAGGAAGCCAAGAAAGATCTGGATTTTGCCTTTGTGCGTATTTCCTATGGAACCAGACATCTGGATGATTATTATGACTATAATATGACTGAGGCAGAGGCAGCAGATGTGCCGGTGGGAACTTATGTATACAGTCTTGCCAAGACAAACAAAGAAGCACTTGCTGAAGCGCAGCTGGCCATTCGTCAGATGCAGGGACATAAGGTTTCCTATCCGGTAGCTTTTGACCTGGAAGATGAAGCTACATTGGGAACCTTGACCAGAAAGGAAATTTCCCAGATTGCTCTCACATTCTGTGATGAGATCCGCAAGGCAGGATATACACCAATTCTCTACATGAATCTGAATTGGTATAATAATTTTGTAGACTGGAACGTTCTGGAAGGCTCCGGTCTGGATGTCTGGATTGCAAGCTACGGAGATACAATTCTTGCACCGAGCGCCAGCAAATACAAATACACCATCTGGCAGTGCACAGCTGGTGATGAAGTTTCAGGTATGATCAGTACCAAGAAGCTGATCAGTGGAGTTCCCAAAGAGAACAATGTGGATCTGAACTTTGGCTATGTAGATTATACAACCAAGGTTGTTCCCAGATGGAATTCTCAGGAAGGCTATACCCCTGCAAAACAGCCTTTATATTCAGATCCCAAGCTTCACAAGAATGGCTGGACCACTGTTAAAGGCAGAAAATATTACTACACAAATGATAAAAAGGCCAAAGGCTGGCTGGAAATTGATGGCAAGTATTACTGCTTTAGTTCCGTAGACGGACACTTATATAAAAGCAAGCTGATCAAGAAAGACGGCACTGCTTATTACGTGGACAAAAACGGTGTACGTGTAGAAAATAAAGTTGTGACAAAGAAAGGCAAGACCTACTATTTCGGAGCAGATGGCAAAGCCCTGACAGGTATGCGCAAGGTGGGCAGGAAATATTATTATTTCAGCACTACATCCTTTGCCATGGAAAAGAATTACAAATATGTAGCAGCCAACGGCAGCATTTACTATTTTGGAAGTAAAGGTTACCGTGCAAAGAACAAGTTTATCACCCTCACAGAGAATGGCAGGAAGAATACTTACTATTTTGGAAAAAATGGAAAGGCTTATAAGGGCTGGTACACCATCAAAGGAAAAAAATATTATTTCTACCGCGGAACGGGTGCCGGCGCAGGAGTACGTGCGCAGAACGTGAGCCTGACCAGTGCAGATGGACTCGTTTCCGTATTTAACAAAAATGGTGTATGTACCAAACAGTACAGATTGGATGAACAGTAACCGCAACCAATAATCTTGATTTATCAGACGGAATCATGTATATTAGAGCGTGTTTGAAAAATCTCCCATAAATTGTGACACACATCTTGCAGAAAAACTTTTTCAAACATGCTTTAAGAAGTCGATAAGACTGTAAATTTGACTGAATATAAAATGAAAGATAAATAAGGAGAAAAAAAATGGGAAAAATTAAAGTAACAAATTGTGATGATATTGAAGGCTTAAAAGTAATCAAGCCAACCGTATTTGGAGATTCCAGAGGTTATTTTATGGAGACTTACAATTACAATGACTTCAAAGAGGCAGGAATTGACGTAGAATTCGTACAGGATAATCAGTCCAGCTCACGTTATGGTGTTCTTCGCGGTCTCCATTTCCAGCTTCATTATCCACAGGACAAACTTGTCCGCGTAGTAAACGGAGAAGTGTTTGATGTGGCTGTAGATTTAAGAGAGGGCTCCAAAACTTATGGAAAATGGTACGGAGTTGTTCTTTCAGCAGAGAATAAGAAACAGTTTTTTATTCCGAAAGGATTTGCACATGGCTTCCTGGTTCTTTCTGAGAATGCGGAGTTTACTTATAAATGCTCCGATTTTTATCATCCAAACGATGAGGGCGGTCTGATCTGGAATGATCCGGACATCAATGTACAGTGGCCGATTCCGGAAGGTATGGAGCTGATCTTCTCTGACAAGGATCAGAAATGGGGCAGCTTTAAGGAACTTAACAGATAGGAGACTGTAAATGCTTAAGTCTATTTTTTCCCTGCCGGCGGATTTATATAAAAACCGCCGGCTGGTTATGAAACTGGCAAAAAATGATTTCAAGACCCGATATGCAGGTTCTTATTTTGGAACCTTCTGGGCTTTCGTTCAGCCGGTGGTAACAATTCTGGTATACTGGTTTGTATTTTCAGTGGGGTTCCGGTCCAACACAGATGAACTGGGAGTCCCTTTTGTGCTTTATCTGGTAGCTGGTATTGTGCCCTGGTTTTTCTTTTCTGATGCGCTTTCCGGAGGTACCAATTCGCTTCTGGAATATAATTACCTTGTAAAAAAGGTAGTGTTCAACATTAGCGTCCTTCCAGTGGTAAAAATAATTTCCGCTTTATTTGTACATGGCTTTTTTGTACTTCTGGCAATTATTCTTTATATATGTAACGGAAGATTTCCTGACTGGTACTACCTTCAGATATTGTATTATAGTGCATGCGTCTTTTTTCTTGTGTTGGGACTTTGCTATGCTACCAGTGCAATTGCAGTCCTTTTCCGCGATCTGAACCAGATTATTGGTATCGGATTACAGGTTGGAGTATGGCTGACTCCTATTATGTGGGTGTCAGAGAGCATGATCGGTACCAACAGCCTTCTATACAAAATTCTTCAGCTGAATCCTGTATTTTATATTGTATCAGGATATCGTGACGCATTTATTATCAAGCGCTGGTTCTTCGAAAGACCAGTCTGGACATTATATTTCTGGATATTTGCCATCTGCTGCTTCCTGTTTGGAAACTGGATCTTTAAGCGGCTTCGGGTTCATTTTGCAGATGTTCTGTAAATAGGAGAAAAGCAGTTATGAATCGAAATGTATTCAGCGAAGAGGGAAGGTAACGGTTCATGAGACATGTTCGATGAAGTACAGAACTGTAGAGGAACTAGGCAGTTACAAAGCGGATAGAAAAGAAAGGAAACAACGTGGAAAGTAAAAACGCCATTGAAATAAGAAATTTGTCCAAGATGTATAAGCTCTATAACAGACCACTGGACCGCCTGAAGGATTCTCTGGGGCTTAGTCGTAAGAAGCTGTATAAAGAACATTATGCACTTAAGGATGTTAGTTTTGATATTGGAGAAGGAGAATGCGTTGGTATTATTGGAACAAACGGCTCCGGAAAATCCACTATTCTGAAAATTATTACCGGTGTACTGGCTCCTACAGCCGGAACCGTAACCGTAAATGGAAGAATTTCGGCTCTTCTGGAACTGGGAGCCGGATTTAATCCGGAATATTCTGGTATGGAAAATATTTTCCTGAATGGTACCATGTTAGGTTTTTCCGAAGAAGAAATCAACGCAAGGCTGGATGAAATCCTCAGTTTTGCTGATATTGGTGATTTTATCCATCAGCCGGTAAAGACCTACTCCAGTGGTATGTTTGTACGCCTGGCCTTTGCTGTGGCTATCAACATAGATCCGGAGATCCTGGTAGTGGATGAAGCACTTTCTGTAGGTGATGTATTTTTTCAGGCGAAATGCTATCATAAGTTCGAGGAATTTAAGAAACAGGGCAAAACTATTTTGTTTGTAAGTCACGACCTGGGAAGCATTTCCAAATACTGCGATCGTGTTATTCTTTTGAATCAGGGTGTCATGCTGGACGAGGGCACGCCTAAAGCTATGGTAGACATGTATAAGCAGCTTCTGGTACATCAGGATCCGGTGAAACAGGCAGAAGGCTCAGAGACAAAGAAAGAAGACTGGAAACAGGGATTCCTTGTGAACCCAAACACATTGGAGTATGGGGAAAAACAGGCTGAGATCACAGACTTCGTTGTAATAGATTCCAAGGGACTTCAGACCAACACGATCGAGAAGGGGTCTAAATTTCAGATTAAAATGCGCATTCATTTTCATGAAAGCATTCAGCAGCCTATTATGGCTTTCACGTTCAAGAATATTCAGGGAACTGAGATCACAGGAACCAACACTATGTATGAAGGTGTGAATGTGGAACACACAGACGCAGGGGATGAGTGTGTAGTGGTTTTTGAGCAGAAAATGGATATGCAGGGCGGGGAATATCTTCTCTCCTTTGGATGTACCGGTTATCGGAATGGAGATTTTACCGTATTCCATCGTTTATATGATGCATGCAACATAACTGTGGTTTCTTCCAAAAATACAGTTGGATTCTACGATATGAATTCCAAAGTGTGGATAGAGGAATAATAAAATATGCAGGAAAAAATCGGAAACGTAACATTAGATTATGAATATTACCCAGGCGAGGATCTGTACAGCGATGGTCCTGTGGAAGAAGAACTTCTGGAAATTGCGAAAAATTATCAGGAGAAGGAACTAAACCAGTTGATCTATGAACGAAACAGCTGGCCGGTCCTTTATCATTTTTCACATATTCGCCAGAACATTCTGGAGTGGCTTCCTATCACAAAAGAACAGAAAGTTTTGGAAATCGGGTCCGGCTGTGGACCGATCACAGGAGTTCTCGCGCGAAAAGCCAAAAGTGTCACCTGTATCGATCTGTCGAAAATGCGCAGCACCATCAATGCATATCGAAATCGTGAATGCGATAATGTGAAAATTATGGTAGGTAATTTTCAGGATGTGGAGAGTAGTCTTACTGAGAAATATGATTACATTACCCTGATCGGTGTGTTTGAATATTCCCAGGGCTATATCGGGACAGCACAGCCTTATGTGGAAATGCTCCGACGCATTGCCCGCCATCTGGCACCGGGAGGCAGAATCGTGATCGCGATTGAGAACCGGCTTGGTTTGAAATACTGGGCCGGCTGCACCGAAGATCATGTGGGAAAATATTTTGAAGGACTGGAGAACTATCCGGATACCAGAAGTGTGCGTACTTTTTCCAGAAAGGAACTGTCTGATATTATTGACCAGGCTGGTGAATTTAAGACCACTTTCTATTATCCATATCCGGATTACAAATTCCCGATGACTATTTATTCAGACAAGCGTCTGCCGAAGAAAGGCGAGCTTCGGGATAATTTCTGCAATTTTGACCGTAACAGAATACAATTGTTCAATGAGGGAAAAGTATACGATTCTCTCACTGATGCAGGACTTTTTCAGGAATTTTCCAATTCATTCCTGGTGATTGTGGAAAGGAAGGAAAACAAATGAAAGAGATTATTTTCAGTAAATATTCCAATGAAAGAAGCCGTTCCTTCGCAATCCGCACTGACATTGCAGAAGAAGATGGGAAAAGATGGCTGGAGAAAAAATGGCTGTATCCGGAAGGAAAAGAACACGTTCTTCGTATGAAAAAATGGAATCAGAAGCTTGATCAGATGTATGGGGAAGTTCCGTTTCTGAGCAACAAGTGCGAGATAGGCGAAGACTGTGCTTATTTTGAGTATCTGGAACAGGAGAATCTTGCAGAATATCTGGATGATCTGCTGGGAAAGGGAGAAAAGGAAAAAGCTGAGAAAATTTTCACAGAATATCTGGAAAATGTACAGAAGCTTCACAGCAAGAAGCCGTTCACAATAACTGAGGAATTCAAAAATGTTTTCGGTGATGTGCCTATGCCTGGCGGACTGACATGTACAGATGTTACGAATATTGATATGATTTGTGACAATGTTGTAATGACCAGTCCATATACGCTTCTGGACTATGAATGGACATTTGAGTTTCCAGTTCCCTGTGAATTTGTACTGTATCGGATCATCCATTACTATATACAGACGCATAAAGTGCGTGAAGTGCTGAATGCAGCCGGATTTTATGAGAAATTTGGTATTTCAGAAGTGATGAGAACCAGTTTTTCCAGAATGGAAAGCGGTTTTCAGGTATATATTACAGGCATGCATGTTCCTATGAGGGAGATGTATGCCACAATGACTCCAGGGGTGGAATATTTGTCCCTGAGTAATCTGGGACCGCTGCAGGTATATTTCGCAGAACAAAGAGGTATGTATTCCGAAGCAAGTTCTGTAAAAAGACCTATTATGGCCGGAAAGGTAAAATGCACCTTGAATCTGCCGAAAAGCTGCAGGTTTATTAGAATTGATCCAGGTGATCATCCGTGTACGGTACATCTTGCAGCAATCCGTTTTGACAGGATGCCAGCTTCCCTGGACGGGGTTCTGACACCCGAAGGAACAATCTGCGGCAGCTGGGCTTTCCTTTCGCGGTTTGATCCCTGTATTGTAGATATAGAGGTTCCGGAAGGTGCTAAGAATCTTACACTGAATCTGGAGATTGATGAGGCAAAGGAAGATATGCTGAATGAGATCTGTTCCCTTGAGGTGAGAAGCCACAGTCTTAAAGGAGTGCTTGGAGAGCGGGCGAGAGAAGCAGTGGGCCGTTTGAAAAATGGTCGGGAATCTTCTGCAAAGAAAGGAAAGTAGAATGAATCAAAAGGTAATGCTGGTTGAAAAAGAACGGTTTCTTTTGAATGATAATTGCAAATATATGATCACAGGAAGGGTTTCAAAGGAAGCAGATATAGAGTGTTATCTGGATGGTATCCGCCTTCCTTCTGAGGCAAACCTGATTACTGTGATGACCGGATTTATGAGGGCTGTGGAGACGAAAAATCCAGGAGGCAAATGGGTGGAGGTATTAGTTACCCTTCCTGAAAATCTGCAGAATTACAAAAAACTTGAGGTGTACGCTGTTAACGGAAAGGAGCGTTTCCTCTGGTATAAGATGAAAACCTCGGATCTTATGAGAAAACAGGGAAAACCTCAGCTTTTTGTTGATGGGGAATCTATAGTCAGAGAGCAGAAGAAGGTTATCCTTGCCGGCTGGGCGGTAGGAACTACACCGGTTTCCCTGCAGGTATATGATGAAAATAAAAAGCCTGTGAAAATAACCCTGAAGCGGAATACCCGAATGGACGTGGCAGAAATGTTTCGGGAATGCGAAGTGAATAAGGATTGCGGATTCCATATCCAGGCAGAAAATGTATCTGGAAAGAAGGCTTATCTTGTTGCAAAGGATGAGAACGGAAAAAAGGCAGTCTACCAGATTGGTATTTCAAAGGGCGAACGCTTTAAGGCAAAAGCCAGCCTTTATTCGAAAAAGGCAATGGAGAATTATCGTTCCAATGGCATTCATACTGTGATCCGGAAGTCGCTGATCAAGCTGGAAGCATTGAGCAAGGGAGACGGTCTTTACCAGACCTGGCTGAAGGAGAACAGGGTTACTAAGAAAGAACTGAATCAGCAGAGAAAGACTGTTTTTCGGGAGAACATTAAGTTTAGCCTTGTGGTTCCTCTCTATAAGACGGATAAGTACCTTTTGAAGGCTCTTGTGGATTCTGTGCTGGCGCAGACATACAGCAACTGGGAACTTTGCCTTTCAGATGGAAGTGGAGCAGATTCTCCGATCCGCAGTATTCTGGAAGAGTATCAGAAAAAGGATCCAAGGATCAAAGTTGTTTTCAATGAGAAACAGCTGCAGATTTCAGACAATACAAATGCTGCTATTGGAATTGCCACTGGAAATTATATTGCATTTGCAGATCATGATGATACCCTGGCAGAGGAAGCTTTTTATCAGATGGCAAAGGAAATCTCACAGCATCCGGAGGCGGATCTTATTTATTCTGATGAGGATATTATTGATATAAGAGGAAATCGGCTTTTCCCTCATTTTAAGCCGGATTTTAACCCTGATTATCTGTGCTGCGTAAATTATATCTGCCATCTGGTGGTTGTAAAGAGAACACTTCTCGACCGAACAGGACTTTTGCGGCCAGAATATGACGGTTCCCAGGACTTTGATTTTCTGCTTCGCTGCACGGAGCATACAGACAGTGAGAAGATCCGCCATATTCCCAAAATTCTGTATCACTGGAGAAGCCATGAGGGTTCCACAGCGGGCAATCCGGATGACAAGCCATATGCAGTGATCGCAGGAGAAAAGGCTCTTGCAGGGCATTATGAGCGCATGGGAATTAAGGCAGAGGTGGAATACACTGGATGCCCGGTCGTTTTCAGAACCCATTTTGTTATAGAGGGTGACCCGAAGGTATCAATTCTGATTCCGAATAAGGATCATACAGAGGATCTGAATAAATGTGTGACTTCCATTCTGGAGAGGAGCACCTGGAAAAATATCCAGATTATAGTAATTGAGAATAACAGTGAGAAGGAAGAGACCTTCCACTATTATGAGGAACTTGAGAAGCGGTATCCTCAGGCAAAAGTGGTTACATGGGATGGTCCCTTCAACTATTCAGCAATCAACAATTTTGGTGCAAAATATGCGGATGGAGATTATTTACTTCTGTTGAATAATGATACAGAGGTTATTACTCCAGAGTGGTTGGAGAACATGATGGGCTATTGCCAGAGAGAGGATGTGGGCATTGTAGGCGCCAAGCTCCTTTACCCGGATAATACGGTTCAGCATGCTGGTGTCGTGGTAGGAATCGCAGGTTTTGCAGGACATATTCTTACCGGATATGACAGATATGCCACAGGATATTTGTGGAGACTGGCAACTACACAGGATGAGAGCGCAGTAACAGGCGCCTGTCTGATGGTGAAGCGAAGCGTTTTTGAGGAACTTCATGGGCTGGATGAAAGCTTTGCAGTGGGACTGAATGATATTGACTTCTGTCTTAGGGCAAGGGCACTTGGTAAATTGGTTGTATTTACTCCGGAGGCCTGCCTGTACCATTATGAATCTAAGTCACGCGGACTGGAGAATACGCCGGAGAAGAAGGCGCGTCTTCAGAAAGAGGTGGATCATTTCCGGGAACGTTACAGAGATTTTCTGAAAAAGGGTGATCCGTATTACAATCCGAATCTGAGTATTGTGAGAGGGGATTGTGCATTCAGGATGGCGTATGAGAAGAAGGATGAAATAGTTTGATGCAGAACTAATATAAAAACCCAGTCGGGAGAGGAAGATACCCTGTCCTGACTGGGTTTTTTATTAGGATTTTACAATTTTCACGATCCTCCAGATCAAAAGAATCAGAAGAAGTAAGAATACACCGGCAATTACAAAATACGGAATTTCAGTGTGATTATCGGAGTAGTCCTTGGCAGCCTGCATGTGCTGCTGACCTTCCTGGACGGAGGCAGTATCATCAGACTGAACAACTTCAAGGACTGCAGATCCCACAGAAGTGCCGTTAAAAAGGTAGGTGCGGTCAATCTGGTCGCCGTTCTGGGAATCTTCTGTGGTAAGGCTATCGGCACCGGTGCCGGCTGGAACTACTACGTCACCGCCGGAGATAATGCTGAAATCGCTGTCTCCAAGGGATAAAGTTACAAACTGATCAAATCCATAATTGAGAATAGAGGCTGCATCAGGAGCTGTCTGACCGGAAGCACCTTTCAGGACTACGCTGATCAGAGTCATGCCATTTCGCTGGGCTGCACATACCAGTGTACTTCCGGAGGCTTCCGTATAACCTTCCTTACCGCCGATACATCCTTCATAAAATCCGGTGCTGCCAGTATCTGTCATGGTGAATTTGCTGGTCAGGTTACGGGCTGCCGCTTTATTGGTGGCAGGGATCGTGTAGCTGGTGGCTGCTGCGATGGTTCTGAAAGACTCATTCTGGATGGCGGCCTGCATGATCAGCGCCATGTCGTGGGCTGTAGTGTGCTGGTTGTCATCCGGAAGTCCGGTGGGATTCGTGAATACGGTATTGGTACATCCAAGCTCCTGTGCCCGGGTATTCATCTGCTGGACAAAGCCGTCTACAGAACCGCCTACATGCTCTGCAATCTGCAGTGCAATATCATTGGCAGAGGCAACCATAATGGCATACAGGCACTGCTCTACAGTGAAGACCTCGTCAACCTGTGAGGAAATACTGGCACCACCGTCTGTGACACCGGAAACTCCGGTGGCGGTCATGGTAACCTCATCTGTGAGCTGTGTATTTTCAAGAGCCAGAAGACAAGTCATGATCTTGACTGTACTTCCGGGGAAAAGTACTTCATCTGCATTCTTGGAATAGAGAATGGTATTGGTGGTATTCTCCATGACTACAGCCGCTTCAGAAGAAATATCGGAAGCCTGTGGCCATCCGGAAATGGAATTGGTAGATATGGTACCTGATGCTTCAACTGCTGCACTCTGGTCTGCCTCTTCTGCAGATATGGGAACCTGGAAAAGAAGAGATGCAAAAAGACCAAGAGCCAGAAAAACTGAGGTTATCTTTCGCTTTTTCATAGTATAATGAACTCCTGTATTAAAATAAGGGTATCTGCAGTGCTGTCTGTGAACAACATGGTAACACTCTTTCTGACAGTGCAGATACAATTCTGCTGCAAGTATAACATATAGTATATTTTTCCTGTAAAATAGAAAAATATAATACAAATATAATCATATCCTAAAATGTGGTTCAATTCAACCTTTCTTTTACAGCTTCCTTGCAAAATTGTTTCTTCAATGTTAAAATAGGGTCATTATAAAAGCAAAGGATTTTAATATGAGCGATAAAAACGGATCAGAGGGACGGATCCAGTGGTCTCGTTTCTTCAAAAAATTATCTCCTTACATGATCCAGAAGGGACTTTTGTATCTGAAGCATTATGGTCCAAGGGAGTTCTGGATACGGCTGCACGAGCGCTTTGAGCCGGAGGAGATCCCTTATGGTCCCTGGTACGCGGCATATGTGCCGGACCAGACGGTCCTTGACAAACAAAGAAAGAAAAAATTTGCTTACGCACCTCTTATCAGCGTGGTAGTTCCGGCTTATCGTACTCCGGAATTATTTTTGCGGCAGATGATCGATTCACTGGAAGCACAGACCTATGAGGACTGGGAGCTTTGCATTGCCAATGGAAGTCCGGAAGATCAGTCCATGAGAAAAGTGCTGGAAGAATACAGCAGCAGGGACAGGAGAGTACGCTGGCAGGAACTCACTGAGAATAAAGGGATTGCAGAGAACACCAATGCTGCATTTGCCATGGCAAAGGGAGAATTTGTGGGGCTTCTGGATCATGATGATCTTCTTGCGCCAAATGCTCTTTACGAGGTTGTGAATGCACTGAACCAGCATGAGCACGGGGATGCAGTATACACAGATGAGGATAAGGTGACTGCTGAACTGGATGAGCATTTTCAGCCGCACCTGAAGCCAGATTTTAATATTGATCTGCTTCGTTCCAATAACTATATCTGTCACTTTTTTGTTGTGCGGCGGCAGCTTGTAGAAGAAGTGGGCGGATTCCGCAGGGAATTTGACGGAGCACAGGACTATGATTTTATTTTCCGTTGTGTGGAAAAAGCCAGGGAAGTGGTGCATGTACCGGAGATTTTGTACCATTGGCGTACCCACAAGGCATCTACTGCTGATAATCCTGCAAGTAAGATGTACGCTTTTGAAGCAGGCAAACGTGCTATCGAGGCACATCTTGAGAGGACTGGAGTAAAAGGCACTGTAAGCCATACTCCGGATCTTGGATTTTACAGAGTGAAATACCCGGTACAGGGACATCCGCTTGTTTCCATTATCATTCCCAATAAAGACGAGAAGGAAACTCTGGAGAAATGCCTGGAATCTATTAAGAAGAACACACTCTACGACAATTATGAGATCATTATCGTGGAGAATAACAGCACTACAGATGAGATTTTTGATTATTACAGGAAGATTTCAGAGGATCCCAGGATCCATCTGATCTGCTGGAAAAAGGAATTCAACTATTCCGCGATCAACAACTTTGGGGTTAAAAATGCCAGAGGTGAATATCTCCTTTTTCTGAATAATGATGTAACGGTCATTACAGAGGACTGGATGGGAGAAATGCTGGGGGTGTGTCAGCGAAGAGAAGTGGGAGCGGTAGGTGTGAAACTGATCTATCCGGACAATACCATCCAGCACGCAGGCTGTGTGATCGGAATTGGTGGAATTGCAGGTCATATGTTTGTGGATATGCCTGCGGATCGTACCGGATATCTCCACAAGGCGTCTATTTTACAGGATATGAGCGCTGTAACTGCAGCCTGTATGATGATGAAGCGCAGTGCTTTTGACAAAGTGGGCGGCTTCACAGAAGAACTTGCAGTCGCCTTTAACGATGTGGATCTGTGCCTGAAGACTACGAAAGCAGGTTATCTGGTGGTTTATGATCCTTATGCAAGGCTTTACCATATGGAATCCAAGACCCGCGGAGCAGAGAACAATGAGGTGAAAGTCAGACGTTTCCAGCGGGAAATCGAATATATGAGATGTAACTGGATCGATATTCTGAAGAACGGTGATCCCAATTATAATAAGAATCTTTCCCTGACCAAGTGGAATTATTCTTTAAGACCACTTCCGGGCATGACCGGCAAAAAGGAGGAAGACTAAGAAGACATTATGCAGGAAGTATCAGTCATTATTCCCAATTATAATGGGATGGCATATCTGGAGGGTGTGCTTTCAAGCCTGGAGCAGCAGGCGTTTCAGAATTTTGAGACCATTCTGGTGGACAATGGATCCTCAGATGGAAGCGTTGCCTTTGTAATGGGGAACTTTCCCTGGGTACACATTGTGGAGCTGCCAGATAATTTCGGCTTTTCAAGAGCTGTAAATGAGGGGATTTATGCATCACGGACACCTTATGTGCTCCTTTTGAATAACGATACAGAAGTAGATAAGAATTTTGTGGGGGAAATGCTGGCAGCTATAAAGCGTCATAAGAAGGCCTTCTCCTGCAGTGCAAGGATGATCTGTTATCATGACCGGAATAAACTGGATGATGCAGGAAATTATTATTCTGCTCTTGGCTGGGCATATGCCCGGGGCAAAGGAAAGGATATTCATTCCTTTGAGAAGGAAGGGCGGATATTTGCTTCATGCGCTGGCGCAGCTATTTACCGTAAGAAGGTTTTTGAGAAAATCGGATATTTTGATGAAGAGCATTTTGCATATCTGGAAGATATTGATGTGGGCTATCGTGCCAGGATCTTTGGATATGAGAACTGGTATGTGCCAGCTGCACTGGTCTATCATGTAGGCAGCGGAACAAGCGGATCCAGATACAATCAGTTTAAGACCAGATATTCTTCAAGAAATAATATTTATCTGATCTACAAAAATATGCCGGTTCTTCAGATTATTTTGAATCTTCCTTTTCTGGTGCCGGGCTTTGGCATGAAGATCCTGTTTTTTTCCCAGAAGGGAATGGGCAGGGAGTATGTGGCAGGAATCAAAAATGGGTTCCAGATCAGTCATAGAAATAAAAAAGTGAAGTTCCACATGAGAAATCTTGGAAGATACGCCAGAATCCAGCTGGAACTGTGGTGGAATATAATTTACAGATTTATGGTATAAAAAGTTTGTGCAGAAGTGATTCGTTATTATTTCGTAACTATTTTTCGTGTTAATGTATGAAGAATTTATTGCAATTCTGTTTTATCTATTATAAGATAGAGGAAGTCACAGACCGGAGAGTGTTGGAAAAAGGCTTTAGAGCCTGTTTGAAAAAGCATTCCCGCAATCTGCACGCCCCACTTTGCGGTATATTTTGCCCGAATTCGGTTGCCGTAGCCCGCTACGGCGCCCTCATCCGGACAAAATCTCCCACAAATTGTGACGCACATCTTGCAGAAAGCCTTTTTCAAACACGCTCTAAAGCGTAAGATGTGGATGAAACGCGCAGCAGGAACAGGTTTGTGAAGGTTGCTGTGAGTGACAAACCCGGCAACATGTGAAGAAGGGCAGAGGTGGCAGAGATTGATTAAAGATAATCAGAAGAACTTCAGTCGGCTCCATGTCGTTATAGATGCCTGTGTAATTACGTTATCTTATATGTTTGCCTGGGCGCTGAGATTTATCGGACCTTTTGCAGCAAATGCTGTCCGGGCCAGAAGCTTCCAGCAGTATATGTCTGCACTGGTATTTATCCTGCCGGCATATATTCTGCTGTATCATGCGTTTTCACTGTATGAACCAATGCGGATGCAGGGAAGACGTCTTGTGCTGTCTAATATTGTAAAAGCCAATTCTCTTGGTATTCTGATCACTACATTTATTTTGTATACCATTGAAGAAGGCGATATTTCCCGTTCTGTACTGTATATGTTTTAT
This sequence comes from Ruminococcus sp. 1001136sp1_2201st1_G3_2201SCRN_220225, assembly GCF_040924365.1. Lineage (NCBI taxonomy): Bacteria > Bacillati > Bacillota > Clostridia > Eubacteriales > Oscillospiraceae > Ruminococcus > Ruminococcus sp. 1001136sp1_2201st1_G3_2201SCRN_220225. The sequence continues at coordinate 26,533 of NZ_JBCOME010000049.1, forward strand.
GGAATCTGCATTGTGGCAAGCTGGGGAGCAAGAATGTTTATTTTCTACAGCCTGCGCAAAATGCGAAAGAAAGGACTGAACCAGAAACAGGTAGTGCTGGTTGGGTACAGCCGGGCAGCAGAAGAGTATATTGACCGCATTCAGCAGAACCCTCAGTGGGGATATGTGGTAAGAGGCATTCTGGATGACAATATTACTGCAGGTACCATGTATAAAGGCGTCAAGGTGATCGGAAGAATTGCCAATCTGAACGTGATCCTGCCGGAGAACAGGCTTGACGAGATTGCGATTACACTGGGATTAAGTGAATATTACCGACTGGAGGAGATTGTAGCGCTTTGTGAGAAATCAGGAGTGCATACAAAATTTATTCCGGATTATAATAAGATTATTCCTACGAAACCATATACAGAGGATATTCTGGGACTTCCGGTGATCAATATCCGGTATGTTCCTCTTAGTAATACTTTTAATGCCATGATAAAAAGAATAATGGATATTTGTGGCTCCATTATTGGAATCATTGTGGCGTCGCCGATCATGCTGATACTATGTGCGCTGATAAAGCTCACTTCTCCTGGACCGCTGATCTACCGTCAGGAACGTGTGGGTCTCCATAATCAGACTTTCTGGATGTATAAATTCCGTTCTATGGAGATTCAGCCAGAGGCAGAGGAGAAGAAAGCCTGGACAGTAAAAAATGATCCCAGGGTTACAGCAATCGGCAGATTTATGCGAAGAACCAGCCTTGATGAACTTCCCCAGCTTTTTAATATTTTAAAGGGAGATATGAGTCTGGTAGGGCCAAGACCTGAGAGACCATTTTTTGTGGAAAAGTTCCGTGAAGAGATTCCGAGATATATGGTGAAGCACCAGGTAAGACCCGGGCTGACCGGATGGGCACAGGTAAACGGATACAGAGGTGACACTTCCATCCGCAAGAGGATTGAGTGTGATCTTTACTATATCGAGAACTGGACTGTAGGGCTTGATATCAAGATAATGTTTATGACGATCTTTAAAGGATTCATTAATAAGAATGCGTATTGAGAAAGGAAAGAAAAATGGCAAGACCTGGTAGAAAAAAGAGGACTGCTTTGTTTATTGTGGAAATTATCTGTCTTTTGCTGTTTATTGGCGGATTGTATGTATATGGACAGATTGATTCCAGATTGAACAAGATTGAGACACCTCAGCTGGATGAGAGCAAGATTGTTACGAATGTGACAGCACCACAGATGTCTGGCTATACAACTTATGCACTTTTCGGAATCGACCAGCGTTCCAAGAATGCTGCGCTTGATGCACAGAATAGTGATACCATTATCATTGCAAGTATTAATAATGATACCAAAGAGGTGAAGCTTGCTTCCGTATATCGTGATACTCTTCTGGATATTGGAAATGATACTTACACCAAGGCAAATGCTGCTTACGCATATGGCGGTCCGGAACAGGCCATTTCCATGCTGAATACCATGCTTGATCTGAAAATTTCGGATTATGTAACTGTTAATTTTAATGCAATGGTAGCTGCAATAGATGCACTTGGCGGTCTTGATATTCCTCTTTCCTATGCGGAAATGGTGTTTATGAATGACTATTGTATAGAAACCTCCCAGGAGACTGGCAAAAGCTACACACCAGTAGAACTGCCGGATCCCAAGCCGGAGAACGAGGAGGAAATCCTTGGAACATACCATCTGAATGGTGTACAGTCAGTTTCTTACTGTCGTATCCGTTACACTGCAAGTATGGATATGGGACGTACTGAGCGTCAGCGCCGTGTGATCGGAATGATGGTTGACAAAGCAAAGGCAGCAGGAATTACCACCATTTTTAATATTATGGACGAGGTATTTCCTATGATTTCCACATCTATCACGAAGACTGAGATTCTGAACCTGATTCCGACTTTGATGGGGTATAACATTGCGGATACTACCGGTTTCCCAGCCAAGTACAAATTTGCGGATGTGAAGAAGGCCAGCATGGTTGTTGCAGACACGCTGGAGGATAATGTAAAGGAACTTCATAAGTTTCTGTATGGTGCTGACGAGAATTACCAGCCGTCACAGAACATTGTGGAGGCGAATGCCCGGATCATTGAGCTTGTAGGCGGTGCAGATACCTTGGTTGACCAGTCTCCGATTGCAAGTAATGAAGCAGGAAATTCTTCTGATATTGTATGGCAGGGTGACGGAAGCGGAAACTATGATTACAACGATTATGGTGGAAGCGATTACGACAATAGCTATGACAACAGCTACGACAATAGCTATGACAGCGGAAACGACTATAGTGGAGACTATAGCGGCGATTATAGCGATGGCAGTTATGACAGTGGAAGTGATTCTGGAAGCAGTTACGATAATGGAGGAGACTACAGCGGCGGAGATTATAGTGGAGACAGCTCCGGCGATGGCGGTTTCGAAGATGGAAGCGGATATTGATCAGTAGATAAATATTCCATGATTGAAAATTTAAAGGGACCATCCGAAAGGAAGTGGTCCCTTTTTCGCGAAAAGGATGTGCGCTCTGCCAGCATTGTTACCATATTGCGAAAGTATATTTATTCGTGCAGAACCTGAAAGAGGAGAGATACTATGGAAACAGTTGACGTAATTATTCCTGCATACCGTCCGGGAAAAGAATTTGAGAAGTTGTTGGATTCTCTTTCCACACAGAATTATCCAGTGGAAAAAATTCTTGTTATGAATACAGAAGAGAAATTCTGGAACACGGCCTGGGAGAAAAAATTTCCAAAAGTGGACGTGGTACATTTGAAAAAGGCGGATTTTGACCACGGTGGAACCAGATGCCGGGGAGCAAGACTGTCTGATTCAGATATTATGGTATTTATGACTCAGGATGCAGTTCCGGCAGACAGAAATCTGATTGGAAATCTGATCCGTCCACTGCAGGAAAATTCCAAAGTTGGAGCTGCCTACGCAAGACAGCTGGCTCGGGAGGACTGTGCTTACCTGGAAAAATACACCAGAAGATTTAATTATCCGGAAACTTCTTCTATAAAATGGGAAAAAGATACTGGCATATATGGAATAAAAACTTATTTTTGCTCCAATGTGTGTGCAGCTTATAAGAAAAGTATTTATGAGGAAATTGGCGGTTTTGTAAAAAAAGCTATTTTTAATGAAGACATGATCTATGCAGGAACTATGGCAAAGCGGGGATATGGAATTGCCTATGCTGCAGATGCCTGTGTGATCCATTCACACAATTATTCATGCAGACAGCAGTTTCACCGGAATTTTGATCTGGGTGTTTCCCAGGCAGATCATCCGGAGATTTTTGAGGGAGTACCATCAGAGGGAGAGGGACTTCGCCTTGTGAAAAAGAGCCTGGCTTATCTTATAAAAACAGGGCATATCTGGCTGGTTCCCAAGCTGGCAGGGCAAAGTGGCTTCAAATATATGGGATATTTTCTTGGAAAAAGATATAAAAAGCTGCCGAAAAAGGTGATTTTGTTTTGTACTATGAACCGTGAATATTGGAAAAACGAGTAACTGTTCAGTGTTTTTACAGTTATGCACTTCGTGAATAGGGACTGTGGCTATGAAAGGTGACACTTTTTTTCGTGTCACCTTTTCTTAATGAATCTATCACATTTTCAACACAATTGCTTGCTAAACTTGTATCATAAATAAAAGAAAATGTTACAGAATGCTGCAGATTCCAACGTGAACAGCAGCACTGTTTATGAACATAGAAGGGAGCAGAAAATGAGTGATGAATGGAATTGGGGACAGGAGCCAGAGAAAACGGATGGCAGCTCCCAACAGCCAGAGAATACAGATGAATCCGGATCGGCTGCATCGGATCAGACAGCGGCCCCCGAAGATGAATTGAATGAAAATGTAACTTATCATTACAAATATACCAGCAGCAGAAATTCAGATGGTGCAGGAAGCACAGACAATGGAAATTATTACGCTTCCAGCAACAATTCAGATACTTCCGGAAATTCATCCAAAGACAGCGGTTTTGAGTCCCAATCTTCGGAACCCAGATATGCGCATTATCAGGTTGATGAACAGGAGAAGAAGCCTGAGGAAAAAAAGAAAGGAAGACATCACAGACTTCATAATGATAAGGCAGCATCTTCCGGTTTTGGAAGGAAAGCAGGAAATACTATTACGCTGGCTGTGATTTTTGGTCTGGTGGCAGGTCTGGTATTTCAGGCAGTGAATATGGTGTCGGATAAATATTTTAAGAAAGAAACTCAGACTGCAGTAGGGTCTGCAGAGACACTTACTTCTTCAGCATCTGCCAGTACCACGGCAGAAGAAAGCACAGATGCAGGCGAAGGCATCAATGCAGAAATCGTAGCAAATGAAAAAGGTCCCGTTGCAGGGGTTGCCCAGGCTGCAATGCCCTCAGTCGTGGCAATCACTTCAGTAAGCATGCAGGAAATTCGCAGCTTTTTCGGCTATGGAATGGAATATCCCAGTACAGGAAGCGGTTCTGGTATTATTGTCGGAGAGAATGATGATGAACTTCTCATTGCTACCAACAATCATGTAGTGGAGGGCGCTACTACACTGAGTGTCTGCTTTATCGGAAGTGATGTGGTAAGTGCAGAACAGGAAACTGAGAATTATATAAATGGAAATGGAGACTTGAATATTGATGGTGCAGTTTCCGCAAAGATAAAAGGAACTGACGAGGATACAGACCTTGCGGTGATTGCAGTTGAAAAAAGTGACATTCCGGAAGAAACCATGAGCCAGATTAAAATTGCCCAGCTTGGCAATTCGGATGATCTTGCTGTTGGTGAGCAGGTGGTTGCCATTGGTAATGCACTTGGTTATGGTCAGACTGTAACATCTGGCTGGGTAAGTGCCCTGGATCGCACTGTTCAGTCCGATTCCAATACTTATGAGGAGCTGATCCAGACAGATGCAGCAATCAATCCTGGCAACAGTGGTGGTGCCCTTTTAAATATGCAGGGAGAATTGATTGGAATTAACTGTGCCAAAATTGCATCAAGCAGTATAGAGGGAACCGGATATGCCATTCCGATTTCCAAGGCACAGCCCATTCTGGAAGAACTTATGAATCGTAAGACAAGGGATAAAGTTTCAGATGAGTCACAGATTGGCTATCTGGGAGTTAAATTCGCCGATCTTTCCAGAGAAGCAATCCAGATGTATAATATGCCATCTGGTGCATTTGTTATGGATGTGTATCCGGGAGAGGCAGCAGATAATGCCGGAATCCAGAAAAGCGATATTATTACCAAGCTGGATGGCCAGAAGGTTTCAAGTAAGGCTGATATCAACGATAAGCTTCAGTATTATTCAGCTGGTGAAGAAATCGAAATTGAGGTGGCACGGTTAAATAACGGAGAGTATGAGGAATCGACAGTAACTGTTACATTGAGTGCAAGACCGGATGGTAATCAGTAATATGCAAGGGGAGCTGATAAGGCTCCCCTTTTCACATTTTATAAAAAGTTAATTTCTAAATCAGAGAAAAGTATGGTACAATAAGAAAACAAAAATGATTTTTACATAAGATAGGAAAGACTGCTGGTCAGCCTGATAACAGCAGCAGGAAAGGAAATAATTATATGACTGAACATTTTGACGATGAAAAAGACGAAATCATCGATGGCGATATAACAGAGAAGAACGATGATCACGAAGATGACAGCGATTATGAGAAATTCTGTTTTCTCTGTCATCGTCCGGAGAGCCAGGCAGGCAAAATGATCGAGCTTCCTAACAATATACATATCTGTAATGATTGTATGCAGAAAAGCTTTGACACCATGACCCAGCAGATGAATAACGGACTGAATCTGAACGATCTTCTTAATATGCCTAATGTGAGTATGATCAATCTGGGCAGTATTCAGGATGCAATTCCCCGTCCGAAGAAAGTAAAGAAGAAAAAAGAAGATGCCAGGCCAGAGATTGATCTTAAGAAGATCCCGGCACCACATAAGATCAAGGCAAGCCTTGACGAATATGTAATTGGTCAGGAGAGAGCCAAGAAAGTAATGTCTGTTGCTGTCTATAATCATTATAAGCGTGTGGCTACAGACACTATGGATGAGATTGAGATAGAGAAGTCCAATATGCTGATGATCGGACCTACCGGATGTGGAAAGACCTACCTGGTAAAAACTCTTGCCAGACTTCTGGACGTGCCGCTGGCTATTGCAGATGCTACTTCTCTTACAGAGGCAGGCTATATTGGTGACGATATTGAGAGTGTGATCTCCAAGCTTCTTGCTGCAGCAGATAATGATGTGGAGAAAGCAGAGCATGGGATTGTCTTTATTGATGAGATTGACAAGCTGGCCAAGAAAAAGAACACCAATCAGCGTGATGTAAGCGGTGAAGCGGTTCAGCAGGGACTTTTGAAGCTTCTGGAGGGAAGCGAGGTAGAGGTGCCGGTCGGAGCCAACAGCAAAAATGCCATGGTTCCTATGGTAACGGTAAATACCAGAAATATTCTGTTTATCTGTGGAGGGGCATTCCCGGATCTGGAGAATATTATCAAGGAGAGACTGAATAAGCAGGCATCTATCGGCTTTTACGCAGACCTGAAGGACAAATATGACAATGATCCACATATTCTGGAGAAGGTAACAGTAGATGATATCCGTGCATTTGGCATGATTCCGGAATTTATAGGACGTCTGCCGATTATATATACACTGGACGGACTGAATGAGGATATGTTAGTGCAGATCCTGAAGGAACCGAAGAATGCAATTTTGAAACAGTATCAGAAGCTCCTTGCCCTGGATGAGGTGAAGCTGGATTATGAGGAGGATGCGCTTCACGCGATTGCGGCCAAGGCACTGGAGAAGCATACTGGAGCCAGAGGTCTTCGCGCCATTCTGGAGGAATATATGCTGGATATCATGTATGAGATTCCGAAAGATGACAGTATTGGACAGGTGATCATTACCAGAGAATATATTGAAGGTACAGGCGGTCCGAGAATCCTGCTTCGCGGACAGGAAATTCCCCTGATCGGGATGGCTCAGTAGACAGGGAAACAGGTGTTTCATCACTTTGCAACTGTTCAGGAGACAGCTTTTAGCCGTAAAAGTACTAAATAGTTACAACACTTTTTATATGTAAAGGAGATGGTATTATGGCACGCGATTTTTTTGACGAGTTAAGTGACACAATTACAAGGACAACCAAGGATCTTGGAAAAAAAGCCGGTCAGCTTTATGAGGCGCAGAAGATCAGAAGCAAGATTTCCAGTGAAGAGCAGATGGTACAGAAACTGAAAGCAGACATTGGAAATGTGATCTTTGAAAAGTACAAAGAAGGTGCAGAAGTAGAAGAAGCTCTTAAAGGGTTCTGCGAAGAGATTGAGCAGCATCTGGATATTATTGACGGATATAAGGATGCAGCAGCGGAGATGAAGGGACGGAAAATCTGTCCGGCATGTGGAAAAGCTGTAGACAGAAGTGTCTCCTTTTGTCCATACTGTGGCTCTGTATGCCCGACTCCGGAACCAGAGAAAGCTGAGGGCGATGTGGTGGACACTGAGACTGCAGAACCTGTAGAAGAGACAGAAGAGAAGCAGGCAGAGAATGAGGCAGGTGCAGAGGAAGAAAAGGCCTCAACAGAAGCTGAGAAAAGTGGTCAGGATTTTCCTGGTAAATAAGGAGGCTGCATGTATGCTTTCGCTAACAATTGCCGGCGGAATCTTTCTGCTGGATTATAAGATAAAAGAACATATTGACAGTACCCGCCTTCAGGGAAGCAAAGAAGAAGTGCTGGGAGGCAGACTGCTCCTTCGGAACTGTCACAATAAAGATAAGATTCTTGGTAAGGTAAAAATCGGCAGGGAGAATTGTCAGGAGCTTGCAGCAGCCGGTATGGGCTGTGTGGCAGGAGAATACTGGCACCAGCTTCTCCACGGCGGAAATAAGCTTAGCAGAGCCGGTCTTGCCATGATCCTGGGTGGTGGAATGTCCAACTACACAGACCGTCGAAATAAAGGATATGTTACAGATTATGTGAGCCTGAATGTGAAGAACAAAGAAATTCGTAAGATCGTATTTAATCTGTCTGACGTATGTATTGCTGCAGGTACCATTCTGTGGGCAGCAGGAAATTTATTTTCATATAGGAAAAAATAATCTGAGACAGAAAACAAAAGACACCTGGCACAGTGCGCTAGGTGTCTTTTGTTTTTCGGGAGAGCAGTGAGGGAGGATAAGGCTGCTTTGTATCTGTGCGTTCCAGCAGATAATCTACACTTACATTATAGAAGTCTGCAATTTTGCATAAGACATCAGGAGGAATGATTCTTTCCCCTCGTTCATAACGTGAGTAGGTACGCTGGATCACATTGAGATAGTGAGCCATGTATTTCTGTGTCAGATCATGATCTTCCCGCAGCTCTCTGATTCTTTTGTACGTCATATTTCATTTCTCTGGTGTAAAAGTATAAATAGTATCAGCCGTCAGCCACAGGTGGATAACGGTTGATTTCATTATAAATTGCGGTTCCCCTGGAATAGGTAAAAAGACCAAAATGGACTAAGAACAAATCTCTGTCGGAATCCTAAAGGATACAAAAATATATTTTTTAAATTTTTCAAATTTTTTTGAAAATTAGTGTGTCAAGCGTTTTTGAAAATGTCCCAAAATAATTGAAGTATTAGCCCCGGCTTTTTGCTGGGGCTTGTTAAATTGATTCGTTTCATTCCTCAGGCAATTTTT
>NZ_JBCOME010000050.1:0-4816 GCF_040924365.1 Ruminococcus sp. 1001136sp1_2201st1_G3_2201SCRN_220225
GGAACAGACTGTGGCTGAATTGAAAACACAGGGAAAGCCATTTCTCATTGTAGTAAACTCTCAGTTTCCCTATAAAGAAGAAACCACTCAGATGGTTAACGGGCTTCAGAAGAAGTACCAGGTACCAGTTGTTGCGGTTAACTGTGAGCAGTTGAAAAAAGAAGATGTCGCATTGCTCCTGGAAAAAATCCTATATGAATTTCCCATTACCCAGCTGCAGTTTTTTATTCCCAAATGGGTGGAAATGCTGCCTGCAGACAGCGAATTGAAAAGCCAGATCCTTTCCCAGATCAAAGTGTGCATGAAGAAGCTTTTACACATTCGTGATGTTACTAGGGAATCGGTAAAACTGGAAGGTCCTTATGTACAGGATACTCTTCTGGATCACGTAGGTCTTTCTGATGGAACCATTCAGATACGGCTTCAGATAGATGATAAATATTACTATAAGATGCTTAGCGATATGAGTGGAATCCCCATGGAAAGTGAGTATGAGCTGATCCATACGATGAAGGAGCTTGCTGCAATGAAGGAAAAGTATGTAAAGGTTAAAGATGCCCTGGATGCAGTAAATAGCAGCGGTTACGGTGTAGTTGTACCAGAGCTTTCCCAGATTCAGCTGGAAGAGCCGGCTGTGATCCGCCAGGGAAATAAATATGGTGTGAAAATTAAATCAAAGAGTCCGTCTATTCATATGATCAAAGCAAATATTGAAACTGAAATTGCTCCGATCGTAGGTACGGAGCAGCAGGCAAAAGACTTGATCACTTATATTGGAGAAAGCGATGCAAGAGGAGAGAGCATCTGGGAGACGAATATTTTCGGGAAATCCATTGAACAGCTGGTACAGGATGGCATCCGCAGCAAGCTGACCATGATCAGCGAGGAAAGCCAGGTGAAGCTTCAGGATACCATGCAGAAAATCGTAAATGACAGTAAAGGCGGTCTTGTGTGTATTATCATATAGGGATTTTTATGAAAAAAGGCAGTATTGTTATAAGCACTGCCTTTTTTTTCATATATGAAAATACTTTATGGGTACTTACCAATATACGGAAAACTGTGGTGCTTCCCTTTCCTTATCAAAGATTATTTATATCCATGTTCTTTTTTCCAGCGCGCCAGATATTCCACCTGTTCCTCGTCTGAAAGAAACTGTGAATAAGGATCATTTCCCGCCGCAACACAACAGAAAAGTACAAGCAGCTGCAACGCAAAAAATAAAACAATAAGTAAAATTACAGGCAACATAAAAACCTCCTTGTAAAGTTTATATAAAAGTCTTTACAGAAAAGTTAAGAATATACATTGCAGTTTAAAAATTCCTAAAAATCCAGTATTTATGCGGGTTTGCGGGCTTTTATGCCTATCGTAAAGTATCGCAAAATATCGTATTTTGGTGTAAAAATGGTGTAGTAAATGGTGTAGTAAAAAGGAAAATCGAATTGAACTTATAAGAGCATTAGTGGAAAAATCTACCGGTGCTCTTTTTATGTATATGTGCTCCTTTGGCGGTAAATGATATGGTTATAGTACGGATTATATGAAAGGTTGGCGAACACCATAGACAAATACTGCCCTAACTGTAAAGAAAAATTGAAGCGATACGATACTGTGAAACGAATCGTAAGAGGTAAGAATCATTCAAAGAAGCTTGTTGCTATAGAGCGCTATAAATGTCCTAAGTGCAAGACTATTCATCGAGATCTCTCAGAATATGTATATCCTTTCAAGCATTATGAAGCAGATATCATAGATGGAGTAGTGGAAGGACTTATCGGTCCAGATACTTTAGGCTATGAAGATTTCCCTTGCGAGGAAACAATGAAACGTTGGAAGAAGCAGTGCATTAAACCGAGATTGTAATGGTAAATTTTTCCACTGACTTTGTTTTAACAATTTCGACCTTTTAACCTAGAATTAGTGTTGAAAGGAGGCGATGTTCTAATGGGAAATATTATAAGAGCAGAGGTATCGGAGAAGAATCCATACTGGATCGAGAAACATCGACATTACGAATTGAAACATTTTTGTCTGCAATACCCAATCTGGAAGAAGGCGTATTCTTCTCTGAATGGGATGTTAAGTAGACGTGAGGCATTGAACGCATTTGGGAAGGCGCGTCATGTATCAAACCCTACTGAGCGAATTGCTATACTCAAGCATTATTATTCTATCCGTATGGAGATGATTGAGAAAGTAGCAAAAGAAACTGATCCGGAGCTGGCAGAGTACATATTAAAAGGCGTTACAGAAGGATGGAGCTATGATATTTTGAAAGCTAGAATGAATATCCCTTGCTGCAAAGACGTGTACTATACAGCCTACCGGAGGTTCTTCTGGCTGCTGAACAAAGCGCGGGAATAATTCGTGAAAATCGCATTTGCTATTGTGAGAAAAGATAAAGGAGGCATATACATATGCGACAAACAATTTCGGTACCAAAAGATACAAAATTTGTAGAGTTCCAGTTGGATCTCAATGGTGACGACAAGAACGATGTTATAATCGAGTTACAATTTATTGAACGCACTCATTTGGGACGTTGGGGATTTGTAGTGATTTTACCTAATGGAAAAATTACGGGTAAATTGAATGCAAAACCTAACGAGCCATGGACTATCGTAGAAATTGAGCTCGAAAGTAAAAAGATTGACATTGACGTTATTAGAGAACCCGAGGATGACTCCATGATGATTATTACACATTGGTAAAAGAAAAAAGGGGCTGCATATTACAGCTCCTTTATCTTTTTTTGCCTGGACTTATTTAACGAGCGCCGCTAAGTTATTTAATTGCATATCTATGTGTTGTTTGCGTTCTTTGACTGCAGCTTCGTAGGTGTAATCGCCGTACATCGTTTTTACCTGCTCTGGTGTCCACTCGTCTCCGAGATCTTCCATAGTTTCAATAAACATCTGAATTTCTGTTTCTGTCATTTTATTATATCCTTTCTTTTCTAGTTTAATCGTCAAATCTGCTACAAGCTGTCATACAGTCAGGATATGCTGGACAACCGCAAGCAACACATCCACCAGGAATTTCGTCGTCTGATGGTTCGCGAGAATCGCTTTCGTATTCATATTCCGAGCAGTCTACAGTGTAACCGCATTCCGGGCAGACAAATTTTAAAAGCCCACCTTCTTCTATCTGATCCATTTCCACTTCGCATTCTGGACAGATACCACCACCGTAATCATGAATTGCATTGATTTCTTCAGTTGTCATAACAAAACCCTCCTTTTTGTAGTACGGCTATTCTAGCATATATGAAAATTTTTTGCCAGTAAAATTATTCGCGATTTTATCTTTCTCTTTTATAGGGAATAGATAAAATTTTAAGGAGGATTTTTTAAATGGATTCTGTAAATTTTAACGCAATGGTGGCAACAGCAAACGAAAAATACACAAAGCTTGTTGATTCCATGTATAAAGCTAAAACAGAGGATGATTTGAATAGAAATCTGAATATGATTCATAGCATATACAAGGATGAAATGGATTTGATCGCAAAGTTGCATGACATTACCGTGGAAAATAAATCAGAAGAACGGAAAGTTGAATTAAAGTTATTCGATTTCATGGTGAAGCGCTGAGGAAACTTGGCGTTTTACTTTTTTCTAGGATAAAAACCGTACTGAGGCAACAATATTACGGTTTATATTTATATCATGTAAAAAAAAGAGGGGGGGGGTGAATTAACTTGTTATAAGCGAAATAGATACCTTATTATTAAAATATTCACAATGGAGGAAAAGAAAATGAACTATCTTATTTTACTTATTGGAGTTGCTTTGGGAGTGGTATTAACGCTTTTATTTTTTTATCACAAATCGGGATACGGATATTTCACAGTAGTACCATATGATGATGAAGATACTGGATTTTACAACATAAATGTTCGTATACCAACTCAAGGCGACCTTTCTAAAAAGAAAAGAATTATCATATATAAAGAAGAACAGTCTTCGCAAAAATAACATGGCGTCTTATGAGAATATTACATAAAGGAGGATTTCAAAATGGAAATCGAACAGTTATTGCAGGATGAGATCAAGGATGAGCTCCAAGGGCTTAGTACACTTGAGCTTGGCTCAGACAAGTACAAAGTGACAACAGATGGAATTGTGAAACTGATGGACAAAGCAATCGAGATGGATAAGATCAACAGAGATCAAGACGAACGACAGGCGAATCGAAATGAAGATTTGGAACTGAAGTACAGACAGATTGAGGCTGAGATTAGAGATCGGAAGGTTAAAAATGTCATAACAGTAGTTATATCTGGCGTCGGAACTGTTGTAACCATCTGGGGGACACTCAAGACATTGAAGTTTGAAGAGGTCGGTACGGTCACCACAATGGCAGGTAGAAATTTCATTAATAATCTCTTCAAGAGAAAGTAATATTGGAACAAGGCGCTGAGGAAACTTGGCGTCTTTATTTTACTAATAAGGTATACAAACAATTTGCAGTGTGGTAAAATTGAAAATAGATTATTATTTCGAAAACGGAGGGTTCACTTATGATGAAGAAAACTATTATTGCTTCTATGGTTTTAGTAACAAGTCTGTTAGCAACACCGGTAATGGCGGAGAATAATTTCGGAGTCGATCTCGAGTCCATGAGTTTAGAGGATCTTATTTCTCTGAAAGATGCGGTGAATGAGCAAATCGCTGCAAAAGGTGGAGATAATGTTTTCGGAGCCGGCGTTTATGAAGTCGGTAAAGATATAAAAGCTGCTAGTTTCAAATTAATATGTTATGAAGGAACAGAGCTCACAGATGTGTTTATTTATGAAAACGAAGACGCGATG
>NZ_JBCOME010000050.1:4889-14419 GCF_040924365.1 Ruminococcus sp. 1001136sp1_2201st1_G3_2201SCRN_220225
AACCTATATTTAGAGATTACTTGAATTATGACGATAAGAAAACCTCTCAAGAATCTTGTGTTATTAATTTAAAAGATGGTCAGATTCTTAAAACGACAGGAACATTACTCATCGAAGATGCTTCCACCGCTTTCTGGGCTCCGGAGGAATAATATGAAGCTGATTTCATTAAAATGTCCTGAATGCAGCTCCAATCTTCAAATTGAAGAGGGGCGTGATAAATGTTTCTGCCAATATTGTGGTGCTGAGATTTCTCTAAACGATTACTATAGTAGTCATATTTATCGAAAAGTTGACGAAGCACGAATCAAAGAAGCTGAATACAAGAAAGAAGTTAGAGTTAAACAAGCCGAGATAGATAAAGAAGTTAGGCTAAAAGAACTCGAAGTAGAAGCGCGACGAACTAAATCCAGTATTGTCAGAGTGGTTGTTAAATTAATTGCTTTTGCAATTCTTGTAATTGTCGCAGCAATATTTGATGTTGTTGGTAGTACAAATTTTGATTTAAGAGGGCTTGCTAATACAGCAGCTCTTATATTAGTTATGGCACCTATAGTCTTAATCTTTTTGTTTTTAAGCGAAAAGAAATAACCCCACATAAGGGCTTACGTAAATTCTACGTAGGCTCTTATTTTTTCGCTATTTTTACAGCTCCTATAATGAAAGGAGGAATTTTGTATGCGAAAAATGAGTAAAAACGCATGGGTATTTCAAATGACTGTTCATGGCGTAGAACCAGATAATGATGTCATAATTCAAGAACTGATAAATGAGTCAGGCGGTCTTATGATCGGAAAAAGGAAATTTTCGAAAGGCGTGTCTTATTTGTTGGTTGTTGATTTATTGGCATTGGATATCTTAATGACTGGAATGGCAGAAGCATATCCATGCGAAGTATCTTACAGAAAGGCAAAAGTAATAAAATTCTAAAAGTCAGAGTCCTAACCGGGGCTCTTTCTTTTTACTTAGAAGGAGCGACAAATGAAATACCATTACACAAAGCCAACAGAATATTCATCAATGTATGGACAGCTCTACGAATGTAATCATCCAGCATACAACCACTGTACTTTATATTTGATCGGGGATAAAGGGCTGGCGGTTATCCAACAAAGATACGACAAAAAATCAAAATGCACCTGGTGGTCTGAGATCGACCGGTGTTTGACGGATGCTCTATATTTACATTCCAAATTTAAATCAGTCTTTGATAAATACGCCAGTACACCTACGAATGGATTATATCCAACAATGACGGTCCGACAATTAATGTGGAATCTAAGGATGAAACCCATGGTCCGGGAACGCTGGGAAACATATTTCGATAAGACTGGATTTTAGCGAAAATTACATGGGGTGTTATGAAAAAAAAATATTTTAGGAGGGTATCTATGACCGATATTGATAAACAAATAGAATCTTTAGGATATGAGATTCGTGTATCTGATTTATCTTGTTGTTATATTGTATATGAAAATAAAAAACAGGACCAGGAGGTGATCATCGAATGGGAAGATGATGATACGCCTGTTGAATGTTGTAAAATATTTTCGCAAACAATAACAAGAGTAAAAGATTGGTTAGGACATACGAATCAAATGCCTATGGCGCTAACTATTCAAGAGGCGGAGATATTTGTTGCTAAAATTAAAGAATTAAGAGAGGGCTCTTAACAAGGGCTCTTTCTTTTCGCCAATTTTACAATTTCTATTATGACAAAATATTTCAAGGGAGGAATCAGAGATGATTACATTAGCAATTTTATTATTACTTGGATTGGCGTTAATCGTATTCACAATTATTAGCGTTGTCGTAGTTGGCAGCGTTGGGTTTGTGATATTTGGTGACATCATCGTGGCAGTGTTAATAATTGCTTGGATTATCAGATGCATAGCCAAGAAATAACTACGAGCGGAGCTGGCAACGGCTCTTGCTCTTTCGCGGAGATAACACTTTCTATTATGACTAAATAATTCTAAGGAGGAACAAAGTCATGAAAAATTATTATTCTAAAATTAGAGAATTGGAGAAGGAACTTGAAAGAAATAAAAAGATATATAGCAAGTTATGTCGTCAAAGAGAAAATCTTAACGATCGGAAGGGCGTTGTTATGTTGACCGAGTGTATGGACTTAGAGATACAATTAATATCGGTATCTATAACTATTAGCAGTATTTCTGAGCAATTAAGATATCTGCACGAAGAATATAAGAAATATAAAGAGGAAAATTCAAGGGAGTTCTATGACCCAATGGACAATGTAGATATAGTAATGCTTATTCATAAGGACGGAAGTATTCACGGAACTATTTTATAAGAAGATTAGAGTCTTGGAGAAATCTAAGGCTCTTTCTCTTTCGCGATATTTACACTTTCTTTAGTGAGAAAAAATCAAAGGAGGTATCAAAGATTGGCGGAATTAATCGCAATTTTGGCCGGACTTCTCATATACACAGTATTGAAGTATATTGAGAAATAAGTCGGAACAAAACGATCGAGGTCAGCGATGGCCTCTTTCTTTTATTTTCGCGATATTTTCAACTACTTTAATGGGAAATAGGTAGCTTAACTAGGGCAAAGCGTCAGAGTAAAATCTGAAGAAAACCGACTCAAACTCGGTGCTATTTCTTTTAATTTTGATCTAACTCGCGAAAATAACATAGTGTGTAATGGAAACAATAATAAATTTTATTCGAAAAGGAGAAAAGTTATGATGTATTGCAAAGTTGAGAAAATGATTGAGACTATGGATAAGGTTGTAGAAAAGACTCTGCATCTTGTTACTCCGGATTCATTAAAGTATATGGATTCGGATAATTTAGAGATGCTGCAGCTTTGTTTACAGCTTACGGAAGAGTTGAAGGAAGTTGTTAAAACCGAGGCGGAACAGCTTGATCGTATCGAAAAGAAATTGGATAAATTGTTATCCGCAACAAATAAGATTGGGGCTTAAAAAGCCTCTTTCTTTTGTTTTCGCGATATTTTCAATTCCTTTAATGGAGAAACAGTTAGCTCAGTTGGGAGAGCATTCCACAAGCGAAGGGTCGTGGGTTCGAGCCCCACACTGTTTCTTTTAGCTTTTAACCACTTCATATGAAAAGGAGAAAAACTATGAGATTAGAAACTTTAGCTGTATCAAAACTTATGGAAAGAATGGTGAACAATGGCGCATCGCTGGAAGAATTGAAAAAGGTTGCTGATTACATGGTAACCGCAGCCGTATACGATGAAATGACGGTTAATCTTTATGATGTTGCTGAGAAAAACGGAATTAAAGAACTTGCGAAAAAGTACCCGCCTAGTTTTTCATGGCTTGGCTCCAGCGATACATCTGCAAAAGAACTGCTCAACTTAAACCATGGCGTACCAAAGCACGAATACGATTTTTCCAAAACTAAAGTAGGCGACAAGATTACAGTCGACTTGAAAGAATTGGGGAAATTCAAAGCTACTGCTCATGAAGTGACGGATAACAACGTTCTTTTCATCTTTGATGATTATATTGCAGAGCGTCCTATGAATGAAAGACCTACGAACAAAGGCGGATATGAAAAATCCGATTTGAAGAAATGGATTGATACCTATTTATATAGTTTGTTCCCATTAGAATTGAGAAAGCGTATCGTTGAACTCACCATTCCTTCTGTTGGACAGGTTGTTGGATGGGAGAACGAATGGAATAAAGAGCATTTTGAAGCCGATGACGATGAACAGCTTCCTCTTATGAAACTGAGAAAAAATAGAGTGGCATATTTTAATAATGAATGTGAATGGGGCTGGCTGCGAAATGCAATAAAGAAAGAATATTCTTCGGCTTCCTTTGCCCTTGTGGTCAACGGCGGCGGTGCGGATTACCTCAACGCTTCGGGCTCTTCTGGGGTTCGTCCGGCTTTCCGATTAAAGAAATAACAGATTAGAAAGGAGACGCCTATGAAGCCAAAGTTATTTTTCAAGAGAAACTCATCCACCATACTGACTGTACTTGGATGCGCTGGTGTTGTGGCAACTGCAGTGTTATCTGCCAAAGCAGCACCAAAAGCAAAGCGGCTGCTAGCTAACGCTGAGTTGGAGAAAGGTGAGGAGCTTACTGTACTAGAGAAAACCGAGACAGTGGCTCTTACATATTTGCCTGTGATATTGACCGGTTCGGCGACTATATTCTGCATCTGCGGAGCACAAATTCTTAACCAGCACCAGCAAGCATCTATGGCGAGTGCATACGCCTTGCTAGATCAGTCTTACAAAGATTATCGTAGAAAGTTGAAAGAATTATATGGAGAGGAAGCGGATCAGAGGATAATTGAGGCTATTGCTGTAGAAAAGGCTGAAAAAGTGCACATTCAAGCGTCTTATTTATGCAGTGATTGTGACATATCTTCAGATAAATCGGTTGGAAGACCGGTATTATTCTACGAAGAATATTCGAAGCGATTCTTTAGAGCTACGGTGGAACAAGTACAAAATGCCGAATACCATTTAAACCGAAACTACGCATTGGGCGGAAGTGTTATTCTAAATGAATTATATTCTTTTCTTGGTTTATCCTCTACCGACTTTGGAGAGGTTCTTGGCTGGGCGCCAACTGATGAAGGAGAATATTGGATTGAATTTAATCATCGTAGGGCAAAACTCAAAGACGGTACTGAGTTTTATATCATCGAGATGCCATTTGAGCCGCGGGTAAACTATGATGACTATTATGAAAGCGAAGAGGAGTATTATGCCAACAATCCAAATTCGCCAAAATTACAGATGCTTTAATGAAAGGAAATCATAAGGAGGAAAAATCATGGATAAAACAGTCAAGACTATCTTGAAAATTGGAGGCATATTTGCTGCAACGCAGGTATATGAAGTTTTAGTAAAAGGTCATATGTTATATTTAGTTGAGCCTTTACTGGACAAAAATGTGAATTTTAAAAGCGGCGCGGATCTAATATGTGAACCGACAAAGAAATTAAGATATAAGTCTATAATGGCGGTTAAGGATTTTTTCAAGAAATATGATAAATAAAGTTTTGACACCTGGGAAACTGGGTGTCTTACTTTTCGCCAAAATTACAGGTGCTTTAATGAAAGGAGGTATACATAAATGAAGAATAAACTGGATGTTACTAATCTTGTCAAAATTGCTGGCTGGATTGCCGTAGCCGTAGGAGGTCTTATGGCGAGTTGGGCTAGCGATAAGCAGCAACAGGAACAGACAGAAAAATCTGTCAAAGAGTATATTTCACAAAAAGAGGAGTCCTAACAAGGGCTTCTCAATTTTATTTTTTAGGAGGATATCATGAAGAAACCAAACGTAATGAAAATATTCAACACAGTAAAAAAAGCAGTCGAAAAAAAAAGTCCAGAGATTCTTATTGCTTTTGGTATTGCCGGAATGATTACAACTACTGTACTGGCAGTAAAAGCTACACCTAAGGCCATGGAAAAAATCAAAGAAGTTGAAAAGAATAAGAAAGAGGAATTCGATCGCGACCATGGATATTCTGAGTTAGATACCATGTTTAAACTAACCAAACCTGAAGTAGTCAAAGCAACCTGGAAATGTTATATTCCGGCGGCTATATCTGGTGCGACATCTATCGCATGCATCGTTGGAGCTAATACTGTACATTCAAAACGTAATGCAGCTATAGCAACAGCCTATAAGTTATCTGAAAAAGCACTCACAGAATATAAGGAAGCTACCATTGAAGAAGTAGGAAAAGAAAAAGCCAAGGCAATCAAAGATAGGGTGGCACAAAAACAGCTCGATAATAATCCTGTAAATGACAGTCAGGTTATCATCACTGGAAACGGTAAACAGCTTTGCTATGATGGTGTATCTGGACGATATTTTGAATCTAGTATACAGGAAATTGAGACTGCTGTGAATAAGATAAACCGTTCTTTAAATTACGACATGTATGTCTCATTAAGCGAATTTTATGACGAACTGGATCTCGAACATACTGATATAAGTGATGAGCTTGGGTGGAATTTGGATGATGGTTTGGTCGAGATTAGTTATGGCACTATGATAGCAAAAGATAACCGACCGTGCATCACCTTGGAATATCATGTCGCGCCAAAATATGATTTCTCAAAATTAATGTAACTCGCGAAAAAAGCAACCACTTTAATGGGAAATGAAAACTTATTTTTAGGAGGAAAATTAAAATGGAAGAAAAGAAAGTTATCACAATGGAGAATCGAGAAAACGAGTGTGAAAACAACGATGAAGTTCTTGAGGAAGTCATTGAGAAGGAATCTTTGTTTAATAAGGCAAAAAGATTTGTGAAGAGTAACAAGAAGAAAATCCTGGCAACAGGAGCGCTTCTGGTTACTGGAGCTATTGGATTTGCTTTTGGGGCAAGGTCTAACGATGGTGACGAAGATGACATTATTGACAGCACTTGTGAAGAAACTGAAAGTGATGATTCTGATTCCACAGAAGAAACTGAAGAATGAGATTCTATGAGAAAGGAGGAGCACCTATAACACGGTGTTTCTCTTTTTTTTTCGCAGGAGGATGAATGCCTAAGTATGTATATGAGGGTCCTGTTCTGGAGTTCGAGCATCTTCTGACAGATAAATGGAGAGCTGAAACATTGGCGCCGACTAAACGTAAAGCTATTAGTAATCTCCAGTATCAGTTCAAGAAAAATAATAATAGATTACCAAACTCAAAGATTACTCTTCCGGGTAAGCTTCGTATGGTTAGTTAAGGAGGATATAAATGGATATTAAAGCTACACCAAACTCTCACCGATATAAGGCAGAGCAGGCTAAAGCTTCTGAGAAGAAAGTCCAGAAAATTGTTAGCGGAAATGTGAAAACAAGAAAAAAATCTGAAATGAGTAAATTCAAAGACACTATATTCGCTGAAGATGTGAATAGCGTGAAATCGTATCTATTCATTGATGTAATCATCCCTGCCATCAAAAAAGCCATATTTGAAACTGTGACAAATGGCGTTGATATGATGCTTTATGGGGAAGTACGAGGAAAGAAACGATCTTCTTATGACCAGGTATCATACAGAGATTATTCAAAGAGCGACCGACCATATTCGAGCAGATCATCTACGTCATTCGATCTGGATGAAATTAGTTTTGATAATCGCGGTGATGCGGAAGCTGTCCTGGATGGAATGACAGATATTCTTAATGAATACGATTCTGTATCGGTTGGGGATTTATACGACATGATTGGGAAAACGGCTCCATTCACCGCTTATAGATGGGGATGGACAAGCATTAGAACTGCTGAAACAATCAGAGGCAGAGGAGGAGAATATTTCCTTAAACTGCCCAAAGCAAAACCACTTTGATTGATATTTTAGAAAAGGAGAATTAACAAAATGAAAAAATTTAACATGGCAAATGTAACCAGAGCAATCAATAAAGCTGGTTTCAAGTTAAAAAAACACAGTCCGGAAATCCTGATTGTAGCAGGTGTAGTTGGAGTTGTAACAAGCGCGGTCATGGCTTGTAAAGCTACTATGAAGCTCAATGACACGCTGACTGACACAAAAGAAAAAGTAGAGGATTTCCATGCAGATGAAGCGAACTACACAGAGGAAGAAGGAAAGAAAACTCTGACTTTAATTTACAGTAAGGCAGCCCTTGATATTGCTAAGCTGTATGGTCCATCTGTAGTGCTTGGAGGATTATCTATCACTGCTATTCTTACATCAAATAACATCCTTAGAAAGAGGAATATTGCTCTCGCAGCAGCATACACAGCAGTTGACAAAAGCTTTAAAGAATATCGTGGACGTGTAATCGAGAGATTCGGTAAGGAGCTTGATCGCGAACTCAAATATAACATCAAAGCTACAATGCAAGAGATTTCGTGGAACGATGGGAGCGGGAAAATGGTCCATTTGGCATTGAGAAAGTAATCCAAGGTTCGAAGACCGAGTCTGTCCCCTTAGGTGAACTAAAGAAACTTTCAGAAGAGAGAATGCTGCTTTTTGACGAGCAGCTTATGACGTTTACAATGGGTAATTGCATAGTTATGGAGGACACCAATGGTAATAGGAAATTATTGAAGAGAAGACACGAAGCAAAAATTGATACCGTAGCGGCTATGATGGATGCTTTTATTGCATTCAAACTGAATAGAGAAGCATTTGAATAATGGAGGAAGAATAATGAATGAATTGAAAGATACAATTGAACTTATGAACAGTTCCGATTATAAAGATCGGTTCCGATTATAAAGATCGGTTCAAAGCTGAGTATTATCAGCTCAAAATTAGATATACCAAACTTCATGCCATGCTTGTGAAATTAGAGGCTGGCAAACTTGATTTCACCCCATCCTCTTCAAGAGCAATCCTTTATGAGCAACAGCGGTATATGGTTGAGTATCTTCGTTGTTTGGAAGTTCGTGCGGAATTTGAGGGAATTGAGCTTTAAAATTTTTTACCCAAGAGTTAGCATATACTAACTTTTTGAGCCTGGAAAATATATATGGAGAAAAATCAAAATGGAATTTAATATCACAAGACGATTGCAGCGTGCATTCAATGCATTTGCCAATCGTGATCCAACACGTGGGTACCAATCAAATGGACCGGGGTATTCTGCCAGACCAGATCGCCCACGTTTAAGCGGCGGTAATGAGAGATCTATTATCACCGCTATTTTTAATCGAATCTCTTTGGATGTAGCGAGTATCGGATTCAGACATTGTAAGCTGGATAAGGACGGTCGATATATAGAAGATGTGGATTCAGAGCTGAATAATTGTTTAACTCTGGAAGCAAATATTGATCAGACCGCACGATCGTACATCCAAGATGTAGTTATTAAAGGAGAAGATGGACTTTATTACAAACTTAACACGAATGGTTCTACCATTACTTCTGAACAGACGGACTACAACAGTCTTAATGGTACTTTGATTCAGGCTAAGAGTATTACAGCAGACAAGGTGGCTGTGACTGATTTGGTAGCTTTTGGAGCAGATATTGCTGGAAATCATATAGGAAATGGTGCTATATATTCTGGGGTAAAAACATCAGCTCTTAATACGACAAAAGGATTCTATCTCGGTTCCGACGGACAAGTTGGTATAGGCGATACAAATCATTATATTCAGTTCTATAAGGGAGACAATGGAGAATTTCATCTTAGAATTAGTGCTGAAGACATTTTGTTCGGAAAGAGCAAAAAAACTATCGAAAGTGCAATCAGCGAAATAGATACAAAAGTCAACAATGTTAAATCCATAGTTGGTAAAACGTATACATATCAAATCGGTACAAATATGACAGATGTCCCTACAGGAGGATGGTCTATTTCGATGCCTAATGTTCCGCAAGGACAGTATCTGTGGACAAAAGAGACCACTTTATATTCAGATGCGAGTACTTCAGTTGGATATGTTGCTACCAGAATGGGCGTTGATGGAGCAGGAGGAGCAACCGGTCCACAAGGTCCACAAGGTCCTCAGGGTGTTAAGGGTGAAAAGGGAGCAACCGGTCCACAAGGTCTGCAAGGTCCTCAGGGCGTTAAGGGTGAAAAGGGAGCAAC
>NZ_JBCOME010000050.1:14517-32456 GCF_040924365.1 Ruminococcus sp. 1001136sp1_2201st1_G3_2201SCRN_220225
GCGTTAAGGGTGAAAAGGGAGCAACCGGTCCACAAGGTCTGCAAGGTCCTCAGGGCGTTAAGGGTGAAAAGGGAGCAACTGGTCCACAAGGTCTGCAGGGCGTTCAGGGTGTTCAGGGTGTTCAAGGTCCAAAGGGGGATGGTCTTGATGTTAAAGATACCAGAAACACCAACCAATCTCCAATCTGGTATATACAGAATTATCCGATGACAACAGTGAATGAGCTAAAATTGGCTAGTTCACTTGGTCTATCTGGTGAAAGTTATTGTTTATTAACAACATATGTTCCATGGAAAGATAGTTCTGGAGGATATCCTAAACAGACGGCAAAGATAGAGAATCGTGAGTTGTGGCGAGTCGGCATTAATAATACGACATGGGGTAATTGGAACGATGCCTATTCCCTTGCAAGTTCTGCTGACATGGGAATAGCCAACTGGTGTTACAACAATGATCGTACCTATATCAACGGAGGACGATTATATGCCGGAACTGTTACAGCAACTCAGCTTGCAGCTGATTCAGTTACTGCTGACAAAATAGGAGCCGCTGCTGTAACCTCAGAGAAAATAGCTGCATTGTCTGTTACAGCCGCCAAGATTGATGTTGCCGATTTATTTGCGCAAAACATTACGGCAACAGGAACTATTAGCGGTTTGACATTAACGAGTGCAGACGTTGTTGCTAAAAGAATCATCGCTACAAAAGAAATCTCGTTGTCATGTAAAAACACTGCTGATGTCGAAAGGGTTCTTTATTACGATGGAACTTCTGTACGAGTTGGAAAATTACTCAATGCTGCCGGTGCACAAAGTGGGGCTGGATTCGAGTTCTTTGATAAAACAATCACTATGTATGGTAGTCTGAATCTATACAGCGGCGACATTACAACTACTGGCAAAGTTCAGGGAAAAACAATAACTGCGACTGTAGACATGAATACTAATACCATATATGCATCTAATTGGTTTAGATCGCGCGGTACTACAGGATGGTATAGCGAGGATTATGGTGGTGGCTGGTATATGACGGATGCCGATTGGATTCGGGCATATAACGGAAAAGGTATAACAACCAATGGTAACATGTCCATTGGCGGTTATATTCAGGGTAATAACATAATAAATACAACCTTCGAATATCAGTCCAATAGAGGATCAGTAGATTGGCGCTTTGGTGCGGCAACGGGTACAGGCGATGAAAACTTCTTTGGCTTTTTTGACGCCAACAATAGAATAATCCCACTGGCAATTGACGGAAATTTCGGAAACATTTACGTTGGGTTCAATGTGGGAGGTTCAGGTTCGAAGACTGCTGTAGGGATTTATCTTGGCGCTCAAGTGGCTGGAAATAGAGCTTTTATTTACCACGGAGATTCGTACGCTGGATCAATATGGATTCAAACCAGACTTGATGGATCGTGGAAATGGTTTAGTCTCGGAAGGGTATGTAGCACAGCTCTTTCCGACATTCGACTAAAAGGTAACATAAGAGACACTGAAGTAGAAAATGCCACCAAAGTTATAGAATCAATGAAAATTCATTCTTTCGAGCGAAAAGATTCTCATAAGAAATACAAGATTGGCTTTATAGCAGACGAACTCGAACAGCTTGATCCTAACCTTGTCGATGGTGGCGGAGAAGTTGATGGACACCCATATTATAAATCTGTCAACAACTTGCAGATGCTCGCATATGTTGTGAAGTCAATGCAAGAACTCAATCAAAGAGTAAGTGAATTAGAAAAAGAAAACGAAAAACTCAAAAGAAAACTCAAAAGAAAACTTAACTTAAACTAGGAGGATTAACATTATGGCATTAACAACATCAAGAAGTATTAGTTTATCAGGTCAGTCTATAATAAATGGAATAACAGTAGAAACATACAATGCGTCTGTAAGTGAAACAAATCCAGAGAGCATGTATATCAACCAGTCTACTGTAAACCATGAGATGCGCAAGGCGAATCGAGCCCAGTGTCGCAAAGACAGAGACAAATTTGAGGAATTTGCCTACAGTATCCAGGATGAAATAATTTCTAAAGTGGCAACAGCAAAGGAGGACTAAAACATGGATATTTCAACTTTAACTTCATTATTAACCGATCATTTTGTAGTGGTGATCTTTGCGGCTTCATTAATCGTGGGATATATTATCAAGAACACAACCATTTTCAAAAAAGTGCCAAATGATGATATTCCAGCCATTCTTGCTGTATTCGGAGGCATTCTTAACGCAGTAGTATCAGGACCGTCTGTGGAAACGGTTGTGTGGGGAGCTTTTATGGGATTGGCGTCTACAGGTGCGCATCAGGCGTTCAAGGCATTTGTGGAAGGTAAGAGAAGCACAGATACAATTGAGGGGGACAAATAATGCCGGAAGCAGGTTTTCTAATCACATCAGAGCAGATCATCTACCTCTGCGGATTTGTCGCGGCTGTTTGGGGAGTCTACAAAATTATCAAAGAACTTCGTAAGCCATCTGATGATTTGAGAGATAAGGTGGAAAAACACGAACGGCTCCTGGATAACGATAATAAGCGTATACATAAAATCGAGGAATCAAACCAGTTGATTCTCAGATGTATGCTAGATCTCATCAATCATGCGATAACCGGTAACGGAATCGAGAAAATGAAAGAGACAAGAGATGTTCTGCAAGATTTTCTGATTAATAATTGATAAGTAATGAAGAAAGAGGCTGCGTATATTTTACATGGCCTCTTTCTTTTCGCGAAAAGCACATGCTCCTTTATGAGAAAAACATACCTATTGAAGGAGGATTAGATTATGAATAAAAAGAATGAAAAAATTATAAAAGAATTAGTGTGGTTGGAAGCTGTCATAATGACGTATATAGTTACGTTCGTGTTGGTGATGCTTGGGTCAGCCTATGCTGGTGTAATGTTCTTTATGGTTGCATTCTTGGTATTTGGTTTCTGTTTCAGTGTGTGTGAAGAGAAAGATGAGGGTCAGCAATGACTCTCACTTTTTCTTTTAATTTTCCGTACGCAGGCGACGGTCTCCGTTGGTACTATCAAAACTAGAATGGAGGTAGTCAAAATGGAAAATAAAGAAGAAAAGAAGTTACTTACTGTGAAAGACTTGTGTGCATATTTGAGTATAGGAGAAACCAAAGCGAGAGAGTTGTTGCATAATCCTGATAATGGTTTTACTGTTCGAATAGGAAACCGATTATATGCTCACAGGGATAAAGTCGATGCTTGGTTATTGCGAAATATCTTTTAAAATGGTATATTTGGGGTAAGTTCAATTTGGATTTTCCCCATTACGGAAAGGAGTACATATGGGAAAATCACTAAAAGGAAAAGAACTGGGTATCGGTATCACTCAAAGACAAGACGGCTTATATCAAGCTAGATTCACAAATCGCTTTGGAAAAAGGGAAACTTTATATGATAAGAACCTAAACAATCTCAGAACCCAAATGCGAAAAGCCCAGACTGCTGATGACAATGGAGTAAATCTGGTAAAAAGTAACATGACATTAGACGAATGGTATAAGGTTTGGATAACCACATGTAAAGGAAATTGTAGAAATACAACATTAAGCGCCTACGATATAGCGTATAAATCTATAAAAGAGAGAATCGGTCGTGAAAAAATACAGAAGCTAAACCCTGTGATATTGCAATCGGAGTTGAATAAACTGAAAAGCAATCACCAGAGAGTCAGGGTCAAAGTAGTTTTGAATGGTTTATTTATGGAAGCGAAAAGAAATGGTTTGGTACCGCGGAATTTTGCAAAAGATCTTATAACTAAAATTGATAAAGAGACACCAAAAGAGCGACGAGTTCTTGGAATTGAAGAAACTAAATTATTCCTTACATACGCTAAAGGCCATAGATACTATAATTTATTCGTTGTAGCTCTTGAAACTGGAATGCGCATCGGGGAACTAAAAGGGCTGTACTGGAGTGATATAGATTTCGAAAAACGAGCACTGTACGTAAGAAGAACGATGTGTCATATACATGGAGAAAATGGCTACTATTTCGAAGCTCATGATCCGAAAACATTTAATGGAAAACGATTAATTCCACTTACAAATGTATGTATTGATGCGCTTATACGTCAAAAGCTATTAAACGAAACTAGAATTAAAAAACGCAAATGTTGGGATTTCAAAGACCTGGTATTCCCTACAAGCAGTGGCAAACCTTTTCAGGAGGTGTCAGCAATTGACGCAATAAACGAGATACTAAATAAAATGGAAGCTGATGGAATTTGTATAAAAAAATTCACTCCACATGCATTTAGACATACTTTCGCAACAAGAGCTATAGAAAATGGGATGAATCCTAAAACACTTCAAAAAATATTAGGTCACAGCTCATTACAGATGACAATGGATTTATACTGTCATGTTTCAGATGAGACTTTATTTGATGAGATGAAAAAGATGGAAAATCAAAATGGTGTAAAAGTGGTGTAGTAAAAAGACCTATAGTCTGAAAACCCTTGATTTTACTGGCTTTTTGGAACTAATCTTTAAGAAAAAGTTAATTTTATACATTTTACGCAACAAACATGGAAATTTGTATATGACTTTGGTATAATATGGAAAAATGCTTTTACAGTGGAAGAAGAAATGCTGTTATAATGAAACAAGATATGGGAGGAAAGGAATATGAAAAAGAGAAGTCGCATTCTGGTATTGATACTGACAGCCATGCTTTCCACAGAACCAGTCCAAATTGTATATGCGGAAACTGCAGAAGCGACGCATGTGACTTCTGAAAGTACTTCCGTTAATCCAAAAGAGGAAAATGCAGATAACTCTGCAGTTGTTCCACCGAAAGCTGATCCTGGCTGGGTAGCTGTAGAAAAAGGGTATCAATGGCGGCAGGAAGATGGTACTTTACTTCAGAAATCGGGTTGGGTAACGATCAACGGCAGGAAATATTATCTCCATAAGAGTGGAATTCGCTATTCAGGCTGGCAGATATATAAGAACAAAAAACGCTATTATCTGTCGAATGGTGATGCGGCAAGAAACAGATGGATAAAATACAAAGGAAACTATTATTACATCCGAAAGAATGGAACCAGCGCGCCGAAGAGTAAATGGCTTACTGTGAAAGGTAAGAGATATTACATTGGAAGAAAAGGCTATCGGCTGACCGGTTTACAGACCATTAAGGGGAAGAAATACTATTTTAATTCAAAAGGTGTTCTCATCAGAAATAAAACCAGCTATAAGATAAAGGGAAAGGAATACGAGATCAATTCAGAAGGAGTTGCCATTCAGGTTTCTGCACTTAAAGCTGAGTGTATGCGAAAAGCAAGGAAATTTGTGGAGAAGCATACTGCTCCGAATATGTCCAACAGCCAGAAATTCAGAACCTGTTTCAATTATCTTATGGGCTATACTGATTTCAAGCCATGGATTTATCCTACTGATGAAGAGTTTAGGACTCAGATCTGGCCTTATCAGTCTGCCATTTACATGTTTGATAATAATCTTTCAGGATGCTGTTACGGTGTTGCAAGTGCAGTTGCTGCATGTGCCAAGGTTTTAGGATATGAGCCGTATGTAATTGCCACCACTGGCGACCATGGATTTGTAATGATTGATGGGCTTTATTATGACAATATGGGACCTTTGTTCGGGGCATCTACCCATTTTGCATATTCTGTAAGATCAAGTGTGAAATTTTAAGGCAGAAACTGCTTTAAAAATAAAAAGCGAAGTAACTATTCAGAAGACAGTATTCCGCAAGGTGCGCGAAATCATGCAAATCATGATTCAACTGAGAAGGTACGAAAAAGTTACAAAGCTAAAAATTTTTATAAAGGAGATTTAGAAAATGAAAAAGTGGAAAAAATTACTTCTTCCTGCAATGTGTGTATTTATGCTGCAGACACCAGTAATTGCAAATGCAGAGGTAGCTGGCAGCAGTGATGGAGCAGCCGCTGTAGTCGAAAATCCGGTTGCAGCTCCCACACCTGCATTATTAAATGGAATTATTAAGAAAGGTTCCAAAACCTATTATTACAAAGACGGCGTAATGCAGAAAAACTGCTGGAGCACAGATAAGAAACAGTACTTTGGCAAAAACGGAGTGGCTTATGCAGCGCCGAAGGAGAGCGGTTATAAGAAAAATGTTGTAGTTAAGAAGATTGGCAAAAAGTACTATGGATTTGACCGAAATGGATATAAAGTAAAAAAAGGTGTATATGCAGACCTGAAAGGAACCCCTTATTACTTTGATAAGAATGGTGTACGTGTAGCCAAGAAGAGCAGCCAGCTGAAAAAAGCCAGCAAATATATGGAAAACGGTGTGAAACTTCGCAAACTTCTTGGCAAACCCTCCAAGACCAGATCCTATTCCAGCTGTATGAATGGTGTAAGCAAAGATATGAAACTGACATATGCAAATATCTATGTATCACTTGGAAAAAAAATCAGCGGTGGTGAAATCATATACGGTATTCAGCCCCGATAGAATATGCAGATTGCAAAAATGATATTTGGAGCCGGATTTTTAGATTAACGGACTCTAAATAATAAAAGAAATATAAGATTGGAGAAAATAAATATGAGAAAGATTACCAAAACATTGGCAGTTGTTCTGTCACTGAGTATGACACTTACAATGGGAACTCCTGTATTTGCAGAAGGAACCGCGGACAGCAGTACTACTGTGACAACTGTAGTTGAAGCTCCGGTTGTTACACCTACACCTGCGCAGGAAAACAAACCACCGAAAACAGGTTTCTACAAAAAAGCAGGTAAGACCTATTATTACAAGAATGGAAAACTTGTAAAAAACAAATATGGCTACAAAATCAAAAATAAATATTATCATATCAACAAAAAAGGTGTGGTAACCACAGCTTCCACAGCCGAGAAACTGGCAGCAATCCGACTTAAAAAATGCGGTGGAAACCTTAAAAAAGCATTTACCTGGAGCTCCACAAAAATTAAATATTTCGGCGGCGTAAAGAAACCGGGAAAAAGTAAGAATGCAGTTGAATATTATGCAGCGTATGGCTTTAAATATGGCAAAGGTGACTGCTATGTAATGGCTGCAACTTTTGCTATGATGGCGAAAGTAAAAGGGCTGAATGTTAAATTTGTTATGGGTTCTGTGCCGCAGCGCAACGGCAAAGACGGCGAGCATGCATGGTGCGAGATTAAATCCGGCAAAACCACTTATGTATATGATCCGAACTTTGCATATACATACCGCAATAACCCAAATGTCAACAGTGGATACAAATTCAAATACGGTGCCAAGGGAACTTACAAATATAATGAAAAAAGAACAAAAATCAGCTTCTGATTTTTTATAACTAAAAAGAATGACATAAGGAGATTGATCATGAAGAGAAAATTATTAATGGCATTATTAGCAGGCACATTAGCCATTGCAGCTCCGGTAAGCTGCTTTGCGGCAGAGACAACTGAAGTAGCTGAGGCAGATGCTGCAGAAGACAGCTCTGATGAGGAAGAGGATGCAGATGCAGAAGAGGCAGATGCGGAATCAGCTGATTCTGATGATACAAAAGAAGAAAAGACCGCTGCCAAAAAGAAAGAAGACTTAAAAACAGTTGGCGAAAAGACAGAAGGCTGCATTGCTTTTAAACTGAGAAATGGTACAGGCAAAAAGATTACAGGACTTGCGATCAAGACTGCTGATGAGACAGAATTTCCTGAGAATATGATGGAAGCTGACGACGTATTTGAGTTAAAAGAGAAGAAGAGAGTATATTTTTCCAAAGAAAACAGTGAAGCAGAGACAGCGGAAGAAACTTCTGAGGATACTGCTCCAACTTATGATATGCAGCTTACCTTTGAAGACGGAACAACAGCAGATGTTCACGGTATTGTACTTGAGGATCTTGGTACCCTTACTCTTCGCGAGAAGGATGGAATTATTTATGGTACTTATA
The DNA here is from genome assembly GCF_040924365.1 of Ruminococcus sp. 1001136sp1_2201st1_G3_2201SCRN_220225. Classification (NCBI taxonomy): domain Bacteria; kingdom Bacillati; phylum Bacillota; class Clostridia; order Eubacteriales; family Oscillospiraceae; genus Ruminococcus; species Ruminococcus sp. 1001136sp1_2201st1_G3_2201SCRN_220225. The sequence continues at coordinate 22,437 of NZ_JBCOME010000050.1, forward strand.
AACTGAAGAGCACCAAAGAGAAGAAGAGTACATACGATACTGAGAAAGCAATCGCTGACCAGGCAGCTGCTGATGCAGCCGCAGCTCAGGCAGCAGCAGACCAGGCGGCAGCTGCACAGCAGACAGAGAGTTATGATTACTCCTACGACAACAATGATTATTCCTATGATTACGGCGGTGGGGATGATTATAGCGGCGGTGATGACGGCGGAGACGGCTGCCTGGATAATGGTCTTTTAAATTAAAAAGATTTGCTTCCTATAGAGGGGCACACCATATAGGACTTTCAGTTGCTTTGCAACTCAAATACAGGACATGGCTCTTGCACTGTGAGGAGCAGTGCAGAGCCATGTCCGGTTTAGGAGAAAAATATGTCGTTAGTATCTAATCTGTTTATACTATTTGTGGCGGCAAGTGTACTTATTTACTATCTTGTCCCACGCAGATTTCAGTGGATCGTTCTTCTTGCTTTCAGTTATATCTATTACATAGCAGGCGGTCCCCGTTACGTTGTCTTTATTCTTTTTTCCACCATTGTAACCTGGCTGCTGGCTCTTCTCATTGAAAAAACAGAAGGAAACGGCAATCACAAAGGTGCAAAAAAACTTTTAATTCTTGGGCTGATTCTCAATTTCGGGATGCTTGGCGTGGTAAAGTATACCAACTTTACAATAGAGAATATCAACGCCCTGTTTCATTTACATTTAAGAGGAATTGAACTTCTGTTTCCCCTTGGAATTTCTTTCTACACATTTCAGTCTTCCGGATATCTTCTGGATGTATATTGGAAGAGATGTAAGGCAGAAAGACAGCCGTTTAAGTATGCGCTGTTTGTATCTTATTTTCCCCAGATTTTACAGGGACCTATTGGTAGATACAGTCGTCTGGCAAACCAGCTTTATGCAGAGCACAAATTTGAAAGTCAGAATATTGTCAGAGGGTTTGAACGAATTCTCTGGGGCTTTTTTAAGAAGATGATTCTTGCAGATTGGGCTGCGGTTTTTTCAGATGCGATTTTTTGTGATCCGGAGAAATACAATGGAGTTGCTCTGCTTGGAGTATTATTTTATCTGATTCAGATTTATGCAGATTTCTCTGGTGGAATGGATGTTGTGATCGGTATTTCTTCTATGTTTGGAATTGAATTGGATGAGAACTTTAAAAGACCTTATTTTGCAGTATCGACTGCAGATTTCTGGCATCGCTGGCACATCACCCTTGGAACCTGGATGAAGGATTATGTATTCTATCCGGTTACATTATCTCGTTGGATGAGTAAATTCGGTAAGAAATGCAAAAAAGTATTTGGTAAGAAAATCGGCCGTGCTATTCCAATTGGTGCAGCAAATCTGATTGTATTTTTCCTTGTGGGTATCTGGCATGGAGCTGCATGGAAATATATCGTATATGGTATGTATAATGGTATCATTATTGCATTTAGTGGAATTATGGCTGATAACTATCGCAGTTGGAAGAAAAAACTGAATATTTCCGGTAAAGAAACCTGGTATTACGTATTTACAGTAGTCAGAACGTTTATACTGGTTCTTATTGGTAATTATTTTGATCGGGCAGACAGTGTAGGACAGGCTTTTCTTATGATGAAGCAGTCCCTGACAAGTTTTGCTCCATCTCAGCTTCTTATGATTCCGGCAGGTAAACAGGGGACTGCATTTACTCCTTATGCTCTTTTGATCATTGGTGTTTTATGTGTGATTCAGTTTATTGTCAGTGTACTTCAGGAAAGAGGAGTGAAAATTCGCGAGTCTCTTGCAAAGCTTCCTTTACCTGTTACAGCTGCCATTTATTTTTGCATGCTGGTATCCATTGGCTTGTTTGGTTCCACTGCAGTAGCGAGAGGTTTTATTTATGCACAATTTTAAGAAAATCGTAAAGACAGTACTGGTACTTGCTGTGTGTATAACACTTCTTGTAGGATTGGATATGGCGCTTTATCCATGTACCTTTATGAGGAATGATATTCATGCAGTGGTAAATAATCAATATGATGACATTATTCTGGGAACTTCTCACGGAATGACAGATATTGATCCGGCAGTAATGGAAGAAATTACAGGAAGAACTGGTCACAATATGTGCGTTGGAGGAGAATATGTAATTGACGCGTATCATATTGCGAAGCTGATTGCAGAGAAGCAGAAGCCTACCAGAATTATTTATGAAGTGGATCCGGAATATCTGGTTTCCAAAAAAGAAGAAGGAAACAATTATCTTCTGTTTTATCACGAGTTTCCTTTCTCAAAAGCTAAATTGGAATATTTCTGGAATTCTATTGCGGACTGCAATTTCAGAACTGTTCTGTTTCCGTGGTATGAATATTCACTTAGCTATGAGCTTGGAAAAGTAAAGGAAACTTTTTCTCAAAAATGGAATAAAGATTATGATATTTCCCATTTAAAGAGCGATACCCAGGAATACCATGAAAGTGGCCTGATTGAGCGTTATCCGGTTGATACAACCAAGCTGAAAATGCAGTCTATGAAGGATTTTACAGAAGCTCAGGTAAAACCGCAGAATATGGAATATCTTGGAAAGCTGATTGATTTTTGCGCGGAAAATAATATTGAATTTGTAGCTGTAACTACTCCGATTCCAATTGATACACTGAAAGTTTACAGTGATAATTTTAATGCGGCTTCAAAATATTTGGGAGAGTATTTTAATCAAAAAGGAATTACTTACCTGAATTTTAATACACAATACTTCAAGGCATTTTCTCACGACTTAAGCAGTTATACGGACTATAATGGTCATATGAATGGAAATGCTGCAAAAGAGTATTCCAAAGTGTTGGCAAATATTTTAAACCAAATTTAATATATGGAGGTGTCATATGCCAAGAATTATGACAGATTTTCTGGATGATGCTGTAAAAACACATCCAAATAAAGCTGCTTTTACAGAAGAAGCAAGATCCCTTACATATAAAGAGCTTCAGGAAGAGGCTTACAGGATTGCAATGCCGATTATAAAGTCGGGATTTCGTAAGAAACCAGTAGCCCTTTATTTTGATAAATCCATTTACTGTATTTCATCAATGATGGCAGTCGCTTATAGTGGCAATTTTTATTCTGTAATTGATACGGAAATGCCGGTTGAGCGAATTAATAAAATATTTGAAGTACTTGAGCCAGAACTGGTACTTACAGACAGAAAGCATTTTGAAAATGCAAAAGAGTTTTTTTGTGAAGACAGGATTATTGTTACAGAGGAATTAAATGATTCTGAAATATTTGAAGAAACAATTGAAGAGAGTAAAGCAAAGATTCTGGAGACGGATGTGCTTTATGTCCTTTTTACTTCTGGATCGACAGGAGTTCCAAAAGGCGTAGTCACACCTCATAAAGCAATCACCAGTTACATAGTTGCATTGGTTTCAGACTATAAAATGGACGATACCTATGTACTGGGTGTTCAGGTTCCGTTTTACTATGTTATGACAGCTCTTGATATTTATGGAACAATTGCAGCCAAAGCACATGCTTACCTGATTCCCAAAAGCAAATTTCTTTTCCCAGCTTATCTGGTTCAATATTTGTACGAAAATAAGATTAATTTACTTAGCTGGGTTCCATCTGCACTTTGCATGATAGCTAATACAAATGCATTTTCTGTAGCAGATCTGTCAGCAATCAGACTCATTGTTTTCGGCGGTGAAGTTATGCCAATAAAACAGCTGAAGGCATGGCAGCAAGCGGTTCCGGATGCTGTATATATTAATGCATATGGTTCTACTGAGATTACAGATGGATGTACTTACTATATTGTAGACCGGGAATTTAAAGATGAAGATATCCTTCCAATCGGCATTCCGTACAGCAATTGTGATGTTCTTGTGATTGATGAGCATGGCAATCCTATAACAGAAGGTGTTGGTGAGTTGGTTGTCAGAGGAAATTCAGTAGGATATGGATATTATAAAGATCCCGAAAAGACCGCGGAAGTATTTATTCAGAATCCACTGAATTCTTGTTATCCGGAAACAGTATATAAAATGGGCGATCTGGTACGTTTCAATGAGTATGGTGAATTGGAGTACTATGGTCGCAAAGATTTCCAGATTAAATATATGGGAAGAAGAATTGAACTCGGCGAAATTGAGGCAAATGTAAGCAGCATTGATGGAGTAGATGAAAATTGTTGTGTATTTGATTCGGCTAAAAAGAGAATTGTGTTATTCTATTCTGGCGCAATTGACGATAAAACATTGCTAAAAACATTAAGGTCAAAATTACCGGATTATATGCAGCCAAGAAAAATCAATCATTTAGTTGAAATGCCTCATAATCAGAATGGAAAAATTAACAGAAAACTTCTGGCAACACAGATTAGCTGAACAGTAACGTATAAAGAAGTGAAGCTTTCTTCGTATTGAAATGATTTAGGATTTGTGTTATGCTCGTAATTGGAAAATAAATGTATCCTGCTTCAGCAGGTATTTGTGCAAAAACGATAATTGGAAAGCGAGGAAACAAAAATGGACAAATTAATAGAAATTCTTGAGGATATTAAGCCAGGGGTAGATTATGAAACCTGTGATACTCTGATTGATGATGGTTTGCTTGATTCTTTTGCAATTTTGTCAATTGTCAGCGAACTTCAAGATGAGTTTGATATTGCTATTACTCCGGCAGATATTATTCCGGAGAACTTTAACTCTGCAACGGCGCTTTGGGAAATGGTCTGCCGTCTGAAAGACTGATTTGAATGTTGTAGTACATAAGGGGAAGAAAGTATGCAAAGGATAAGAAAAATTCTTGCCATTGCCGCGATATCTGTAATGACTGTTTGCACAGTACCTGTTCAGGCAGAAAATGGCGGTGCTTCTGATACAATTCAGATTCAGCCAGTGACAGTGAAGAAAAGCGGTTTTATAAAAGAAGGTACAAAATACTTTTTCTATGATAAGAAAGGCAATAAACTGAAAAGTAAATGGAAAACCATTCAGAAAAGACGTTACTATTTTAAAGCTGATGGAACAGCAGCAGTTGGTGGAACAAAAATTGGAAAATACACATATGTTTTTGATCTCCAGGGAAGATTGCTCAAGCCATCAAAGTCGAAAATTGTACAAGTAGGAAAGCAATTATATTATGTAAACAAAAAAGGACAGGCAATAAAAGGATTTTTCAAAATCGGAAACAAACTCTACAGAGGCGACATTAAAGGACGTCTGACAAAAAACAAAACGGTTGCAAACGTTACCTTTAACAGCAAGGGATATGCCAAAAATGATTTAAATGCCAAACTAAAGATGAAACTTATGACTATAATTTCCAGAATTACGACTACAGAAATGAGTAAATCTGAAAAGCTTTATTCCTGTTGGCGATATCTTACCAGCAGTGGAAATTTCTATTATTCAACATACTGGCCGGATCTGAATAAAAAAGGATGGCAGCGTGAGGTTGCATATAACATGCTTACTACAGGCGGTGGAGATTGTTATGGGTTTGCCTGCACATTTGCAGCGATGGCACGAGAATTGGGATATAATCCGTATGTAGTTCTTGGTCGCGTTTCTGGTACAAGAGATGGTGCTGCGGATGGTCTTACCAGACATGGATGGGTAATGATTGATGGAGCATATTATGATCCGGAAGCTCAGTTTGCGGGCTGGTATCGTGGCGTGTATGGTAATGGAAGTTATGATATCAATCATACAATCAGCCGCTATATAAGGTATGCTTCATAAAAATCTCTGTAACTGTAACATGATTATGAGATTGATCTTTTAACAGGTGCCAAATTTTATAGATTTTTTTACAATTCCATGGTATCATTATCTTAAATGAAGATAGTGTTTCCATGGGATTTTTTTTGAGGTGACGTATCAATGAAACAGCTAAGGGTGAATAAAATTACTGAGTATCTGGAAGCTAAGAAAAATTTTGAAAAGGATTATATTGGAATTGAAGAGCAGGACATAGATGATATAGATACAAATTATTTTATTGCGTATGCAATTTTCTTCGTTTTGTTTTGATGAAGATGAAAATGGGCATAAGAGTGTTATTGACGGTGTGGAAAGATTAACTACAATCCATGAGTTTGTTCAGAACAAATCATGGATGGACAATCAGGTTGGAGATGGTAAAAAAGTACTTGTTGGGAGAATTGGAGGTCATCCATATTAAAGAATGACGGTATAAAATTCTCACAGGATTAAGGAAAGAGAGGATGTTAGTGAGTAATAGAGAGTCAGAATTTAGCAAAGTGCTCAACACGGGTGATGTTTTGGTCGTAGCATTTGGTGCTATGATTGGATGGGGATGGGTTGTGTCCTCTGGTCAGTGGATTACCAGTGGTGGAGTTCTTGGAACGGTACTTGGATTTATTATTGGCGGTATTATGATCTACTTTGTAGGTTTGTGTTATGCCGAACTGACTACCGCAATGCCGAAATGTGGTGGTGAACATGTATTTAGCTATAAGGCATTTGGCTCTATTGGAGCCTATATATGTACATGGTCTATTATTTTAAGCTACATTGGCGTTGTATGCTATGAGGCAGTATCATTTCCAACTATCCTTCAATATGTTTTTCCTAAAATAGCCAGAGGATATTTATATTCGGTTGGCGGATTTGATATATATTTTACATGGCTGCTTATTGCAATTGGAATGGCGCTGTTAATTCTATTCCTCAATATTATTGGAATGAAGAAAGCTGCAAGATTTCAGAAAATATTAACTTGTGTAATTGCGGCAGTAGGAATCGCACTGGTTGCAGGAGCTGCATATTCAGGAAACGTAAACAATCTTCAGAATCAGTTATTGGTTGGAGACACCAATGGCGAAATTATTCAAAATATTGCAAAGGTCGCTATAATGACGCCTTTTTTTCTTTTTGGATTTGATGTTATACCACAGGCAGCTGAAGAAATTAATGTTCCTTTGAAAAAATTGGGGAAGATGATGATTCTTTCTATCATTATGGCGGTTTCTTTCTATGTCCTGGTTGTTCTGGCTGTTGGATATGTTATGAATGCAGGACAGATTAAGACATCGACGTCTTCCGCCACCGGCCTTGTAACTGCCGATGCAATGGGTGTTGCATTTAATAATGCTAATATGGCTAAAGTCCTGATAATTGGTGGTCTTTGCGGTATTGTTACCAGTTGGAATTCGTTCCTGATTGGCGGGAGCAGAGCTTTGTATTCTATGTCTGTTTCCTATATGCTTCCCAGGAAATTTGCTGTACTACATAAGAAATACAATACACCTGTGAATTCATTGCTGTTAATTGGGGCATTATCAGTTATTTCCCCGTTTTTTGGCCGGTCAATGCTTGTGTGGATTGTTGATGCAGGAAATTTTGCCTGCTGTTTTGCTTATTGCATTGTATCACTGTCCTTTATAGTTTTAAGAAGGAAAGAAGCTGATATGAGGAGACCATATAAGGTAAAACACTACAAATTTGTAGGAATAGTTGCAGTTATTATGTCAGGAACCATGTCCGCCATGTATATTATTCCGGAGACGAATTGTACATTGGTCTGGCAGGAATGGATTATTGTCGGTGGATGGATTCTTTTAGGAATTATAATGGCGTATATTAGTAAAAAGAAATATGGCGATAAATTTGCGAATCTTATAAAGTGAGAATAAGTTAAGTTCTATCTCGTTTTATTTATACAGGGGAAGAAAAATGGGAAAGAGAATGCAGGCTGGATTACCATTAAAGGGAAAAAGTTGGCATTAAATAAAAATGGAAAATTGTACACAAACCGTTGGTATAAGGGCTATTATCTTACAGCCAACGGAACAATCGCTACAAGTCAGATGGTTTCAGAGAATGTGTATGTAAATGAAGAGGGCAGGAAATGTGCCAAAGAAGAGGTACGTCTGGGAAAACTGAAGAAGAAACTCCAGTCCACCGTAAATGGGTACAGCGGCAACTGGTCTGTGTATGTGGAAAATCTGAAAACAGGGGATATTTTGTCTATTAATGAAACCAGTATGTATCCAGCCAGTGTAATCAAGCTTTTTGTTATGGAAGCAGTTTATGCCAGCGGCAATAAGAAGCGGATCAACCTGAATGGAACAGTGAAAAGTCTTCTGAACAGTATGATCACGGTCAGTGACAATGAGTGCTATAATGAGCTTGTAAGGACACTTGGAAATGGCAGTTTTTCATCAGGGTGCAATTATATTAACAAGTATTTGAAAAAGCAGGGGTATACGGGCATAAATGGAATCAAGGAAATTTTCCAGTATAGTGTATAATTACCTGAACTAGAGCGCGTTTGAAACAGGCTTTGGAGCCTGTTATTTCTCGGTTATCAGAATACATCGTGGAAGTGTGACCGGAAAACAAACCACGTACACATCATGAAAAATATTATCACCTATTTCTCTTGCAATCTCGTTATGGTTAGTTTATACTAATTACAGAGTTAGGGATAGCTAACCTAACGGTGTAAATCATTTGGACTCCTTATTATGACAGAAAGACCGCTGACATAATATGATGCGGATTGCGGCTGGACTTTTCCGGGAAGCAGTTCGCGAAGGAGTTCCTTTGAAAAATGAAAGGAGTATACATACCATGGATTACTTAGAAATTGAGAAAGTCATTGGAAGAGAAATTATGGATTCCAGAGGAAATCCTACAGTAGAAGCAGAGGTTTATCTGGTAGATGGAACCATCGGCAGAGGAGCTGCTCCCAGCGGCGCTTCTACAGGCGAATTTGAGGCTCTGGAGCTTAGAGATAATGATAAGAACAGATACCTTGGAAAAGGTGTTACGAAGGCTGTAGAGAACATTAATACATCCATCAACGACACAATCTCAGGAATGGATGCATCCGATATTTATGCAATTGACAAGGCGATGATCAAAGCTGACGGAACCAAGGACAAATCAAACTTTGGTGCAAATGCAATCCTGGCTGTTTCCATCGCATGCTGCCGTGCAGCTGCAACATCCCTTGATATCCCGCTTTATCGTTTCCTCGGTGGTATTTCCGGAAACCGTATGCCAGTACCGATGATGAACATTGTAAACGGCGGCTGCCATGCACTTTCCTCAGGACTTGATGTGCAGGAGTTCATGATCATGCCAGTTGGAGCACCAAGCTTCAAAGAGTGCTTAAGATGGTGTGCAGAAGTTTTCCATGCTCTTGCAGCTATTCTGAAATCAAGAGGACTTGCAACATCTGTTGGTGATGAGGGTGGTTTTGCACCAGCTCTGAAATCTGACGAGGAAGCAATTGAGACAATTCTTGAGGCTGTTAAGAATGCAGGCTATGAGCCAGGAAAAGATTTTATGATCGCTATGGACGCAGCTTCTTCTGAGTGGAAGACTGGTAAAATTGGCGAGTACAAGCTTCCAAAGGCCGGTACTGTTTACACATCTGACGAGCTGATCGACCACTGGAAAAAGCTGGTTGACAAGTATCCGATCATCTCCATCGAGGATGCGCTTGATGAGGAAGACTGGGAAGGATGGAAGAAGCTTACCAAAGAACTGGGAGATAAAGTGCAGCTGGTAGGTGATGACCTGTTTGTAACAAATACAGAGAGACTTTCCAAAGGTATTTCTCTTGGATGCGGCAATTCCATTCTAATCAAGCTGAACCAGATCGGATCTGTATCAGAGACTCTTGAGGCAATCAAGATGGCTCATAAGGCTGGCTATACAGCAATTTCTTCCCATCGTTCAGGCGAGACAGAGGATACTACGATTGCTGACCTTGCAGTAGCATTAAATACCTGCCAGATCAAGACCGGTGCTCCGTCCAGAACAGAGCGTGTTGCAAAATACAATCAGCTGCTCCGTATCGAGGAAGAGCTTGGAGATGCAGCAGTATATCCGGGAATGAGCGCATTCAATGTAAAACGCTAATGTTCCGCGAAGTGGTTACTGACTGCAAAGTGAACAGTAACAGATTTACGAGATGATTTCACAGATGTAATCGTAAGCGCAAAATATTGCTACGTTACTCGTAAATTACGCTTGCACCAAAATGATAGATGCAAGCGTTTTACTTTATT
>NZ_JBCOME010000051.1:0-30379 GCF_040924365.1 Ruminococcus sp. 1001136sp1_2201st1_G3_2201SCRN_220225
GGTTTTTTTACTGACCTGCAAAGCAGATCAAGGGAAAAAATCGTCTGGTTTCCAAAGATTTATTATCAAATGGAAAAAGGCTTGCTTCATATCCGCTGTGAAATCACGCTGGGAAAATATCAAGACCAGCTTTTACGGTTAGAGGATAAGCTGGAAAGTGGCTTGTATTGCGAGCTGACTGACAAGACCCTGCATGACGGCTATATTGAATATACCCTGCTTTATGATATGATAGCGAACCGCATTACCATTAATGAAGTACGGGCAGAAAACGGCTGTCTTAGATTGATGAAAAATCTTGTCTGGGAATATGACGCACTCCCTCACGCCCTTATTATGACAAATATTATATATTCTTTTTTCCCACGTCCTGCATACAGATCATATTCTATTTCTTTGACCAGTGTTTCCTTATCATCAACGTTATCCCGGAACTCATAAGTATCAAAGTCTTCTGCCAGGTCTACCAGCGCATAAGCGATTGCTTCCGCTGTCATATGCTCCGGATAAATATCCTGCTTTTCCTGGGCTGTCATAAAATATTTGAAGTCCGGGAACCGCTCTCTAAGCTCCTGTATTGCTTCCAGAACCAATGGATGCTCACGGTAATATGAAATTGAATCAATGTTATCCGCATAAATCGTATGCCCTTTTATTAAGGTCATCGGACCATCCAGATAATCCGGAAGGGATGAATCGTGTAACTCAAATCCCATTCCATTTCCCATATAGCTTAATCTCGGATCTGCCAAGATCTGCTTATATCTGTCCGTGACCTGTTCAACGGTAAGCCCGTCAAAATAATTTCCCATAGACGGAAACTCCTCACATACAGCTGCAAAGAATGTGATAGTTGCTCCCGTTTTCTGCTGATAGCTCTCTGCTGCTTTTCTGATTTCTTCTCTCCGCTCTTTCTCTCCAAATCCGTTGTTCAACACATTATCAACCATATTATAATTCTGCTCCTCCAGTTCCAGTTATTTTTCTCTATTGTCAACTACAATCAATATCATTTCCCTTTGCTGTTTTATCATGATCATGTTCCTGTTGACCTTTTTGTTTTATTGCATTCAGTTTATCGTGAATGCTCTGCTTTCCGCTGTTCTCAGGCTCTTCGGAACTTCCTTGCTCGTCCATATTTAAGAGTGCATTTAACTCTGACAGACGTTCCATCATCTGATTCAGCTCCTTCTCTTTTGGAAATGGCTTTACCACTTCCTGTTTTGCATTTTCCAGCTGTTCTTTTACTGTTTCTAGTTTCTGCTCCGCATCTGCCAGTTTCTTCGGATAACTTTCCAATAAATTGTTAATACGGGCAATGTTTCCAAGTGGATCTGAACCTAATGGAAGCGAAGATACTGCTGTGTGTTTCACTGAAAGAATAAATTCTTTATGCGAATAATTCAGTTTCAGTAATTTTCCCTTCACAAAGCCTGCCGGATAATATTCGCCGGCGATCCGTATCATATCCTTTTCAGTTTGAACGGTCTCCAGAATCAACTGATATATTTCTTCTACCAGATCCTGCTCTCTGCTATATGTATGCAGTAAAACATCAAAATCAATATTTTTCTTTACCAGTTCAGCATAAGCATTGATTGTCTGTTCTTTTTGATCACATCGAATCCTATCGCCATCTGATTTGATATGATTCGATGTGATATTACTCTGATTATTATAATTCATATAAGTCTTATTATATAGCGGTACCGTTTTGGGAACCTCTTGAAGTCCGTTTTGGGGCACTTCTGAGGTATCTGTTTCGGCACCTCTGAGGTGCTTATTCATCACCTCAGGAGTTCCCCTTTCGATACTTCTATGTACCACATCTTTTTCCTGTGAAGTTCCCATTTCATTACTTCTTTGACTACTCTGATGTGCCATAAAGCTCTTAACATATATAATGTTCGGCAATCCAAAGCCTCTCTTTTTCTTTTCAATCAGTCCGATTTTCTCCAATTCTGTGAGATAATCCATTGCTTTTTTCTTAGAGAATCCCAAGTCACTCTGTATCTCCGTGATCTGATAGATAATGTACACCTTGTTTTCTTCGTCAAGCCATTTATTTTTCATTGACAGTCCCATTCTATCCAGAAGTACCGAGTAAAGGACTTTAGCTGATAAAGACAGTGCGGAAAATGCTTCATCTAATAATAATATCCTTGGAATCCGGATAAAACTGAACTGATCAGCCTGAGTGCCATAATAGTATTCAAAATTCATACTGTTATCTCACCTCTTTTCCATTGATCCAGAAGTTCCAGAATTACACTTTCCATATCTTCTGCCGTATATTTATCAGAGAAGAAATTTCTCAGTTTTTTCTCTGACAATATGATTTTCTGTTCCTGCTTCCTTCCAGGCTGGCTGTTTACCAGTATGGAAATCATTTTCGCCTGCGTCATCGGTTCTGCTTCAAGTGCTGTGCGGAGTGCCGCTACCTGAACTGCTTTAACCGTACCATTTTCTTTGATGTATTCAAATAACCATGTTTGAATCTCTTTGTCAATATAGGAAATGTCAACCGCAACGGTAAAGGGCAGCCGCTTCTTGTCTACATAATCAAGTAATTCAGGAATTAATTCAGTCAAACGAATAAACCTCCTGATTGTATTTTTACTTTCCCCGGTTTCTTTTCCTATCAATTCTGCCGTTTCAAAATTCCGCCCAACTTGGGTGGAATTATTTTTTGATGGTCTTCCTGCCTGTCTTTTCATAGCATCCATTTTCATTTTATATGCAAATGCTTTTTCACTTGGAAGCAATTCTTCTCGTTGAATATTAGCATCTACCATTACTACTACTGCATCATCATCGTCCATATCCCGCACAATGGCCGGTATTGTTTCCAGTCCTGCTTTTATCGCTGCGTGCATTCTTCGATGCCCGGATATCATCTCATAGCTGCTATTCTTATCTGGCCTTACTAAAACAGGTGTCAGCACACCATTCTGTTTAATACTCTCTACCAGGTCATCCATCCTGGATATCTTCAGCAGTCTCAATATCGTATTCTTCGAGAAGCTGACGAATGATATTTCTTTTTCCATCGGTCATTTGTACTCTGTGTACAGGTTTCTTTTGTCTTGCCATAATAAAAGGCCCTCCTAATGATATTTATTTTATCATAGAAGGACCTTATGATGGTTATTTTACAGAAAAAGGTTCACAGGCTCGGTTCTTTTTCAGTTACCTATTTTTTCATTCATTCTTTTGTTTCTTCTGACCACTAACAAAGCATCCAACAATTCCTAATATTGCGGTAATTGCTGTGATAATGACTGTCACATTCATTTGACCAATCAATTCTGAATGTCCAAACGCAACAATATTATTCAAATAGTCTGCATAACTTCCTACGGTTTCCGTAAGCGTGACGAAATAAAATAGCGTCACAGAAATAATAATGGAAGCAATCAGTTCTATGATACCTGTTTTAACCCAAAATTGTACTGTACTCAGAGCGCATCCTATTCCTAACCCCAGTATTACTTTTACGTCATATTTTCCAAGTGCAGACGCATATACCAGATAGGCGACCAGTGACACAAGACATAACAAAGGAATCGCTGCCTGAATATAAAAACCTATTGTTCTATTTTTTAATGATTTCACTTTTTCTCCTCCTTTCCTGCATCAGAACTTCTTTTCACTTCACCTCGTACATATAATCCTATAAATGCAATTGTCATAATTGCAAATACAGCAATCAATACTTTTAATGTAATACTCCACCACGGTGTGATTGATACGATTCTGCTGTCCTCGGACAATCCATTCATTGCTGCTGAATGGCTGAATGCATAAATTGTATTTTTCGTCATATCACGCAATCTTAAAAGGACAATTCCATCATCGGTCTGGTTAAGATAATCCACAATCACAGGTCCTGAAACCTTATCAAAGTCAAAACAAATCATATCTGTATATCCCATCAACTGATCTACAAAATGTGAAGCATAATCTGTCACAGCCGCATCTGTAATCAAATGTCCTTTGAATCCCCATTCGCCTCTTACAACTTCGTAATTCAGTGCTGCGCAAGCAGGTGAATATGTCAATCCCTGTCTTCCATAAATTTCCATTGCGCCCAAAACACCACCAAGATCATTTCGCATTGCTCCCTCAAATCCTCTCAATGATCCTTCTCTGAATGCCTGCTCACGATAGAAATAACTAATACCACCTCTCTGAGTTTCAAAATCATTTCCACAAAAATGCTTTGGTCCTGCAATAACTCCTCGTTCCTGCTCTGCAGATAAAACAATCGTTCCAACATAATAATTTACATTAGAATCCTCAGAATAATATTCCTCGTTTCTTCCACTGAACGGAGTACGTCTCAAATCCAGTCCACCAGTCCATGCCTCATTGCATCCCTGAAATAAAACTTCCTCACCTTGAAGAAATCCTCTTTCCTCCTGTAGTTCTTTATTCCAGCTTGCTGCAATAACAGAGGTATAATTACCTCCAAATTCAGTATACGAATTCGGATTCTTTTCCTCATCCGTTCCAAATCCTAATAATTCAGGGAATGATGCATCTGATCCATTGCATCCGTCACTGGAATGTGTTTCAGGAAGCACAATAGAATTTATCTCTGAAGTCCCCTGTACATTTGGGAATAAAGATGCCATTTCTTCAATTGTCATTTGGTCTAAAAATGCATTCCATGTTTCAGTATCATCATAATCGACATCCCGCATCATTGCAAATGTAATTCCATTATCTGCTTCTCCCTGATTCATTTCTGAAGCGGAAGGTGCATCCTCTGCTTTTTGGTATACCTCTCCCTGTAGTTTTGTTTTCATTTCTTCTCCAACTACAGGTACACTGACTGCCTCCGTCGGGAATGTTGCTGCCCAGTCTGAACGACTGAGATAAGTAACGTTAACTCCAGTATCCTCTGACCAATAGTTAATGTCCTGTTCACCAAAACGGTTTGTAACTCTTTCCCCAGTTGCTTTGCTATACGCATAACTGTCTGTATCTGGTTTTTCATTGTCCGGAATCCCATCAGTGAACTTATAAACACAACTTTCATTCAAAGTAACGTCTTCTGTTCCATCCTGATTAAACATTCCGACATATCCCTGCACCGCCAATATATTATTCAATGCATCGTGAGAACTCTCTCCCACTGCAAAATAATAATCTCCTGCACTTAGAATATATCCTTCTGCCCCATTCTGATCATAACTTGCAAGAAGGTAACGATCCACTGGCACCTGCACAGTCTCCGTTCCATCTGGATCTAACAGACTGCTCTTTTCATATCCCACAAACTGAATCGCACTCTTTTCCACTTCATTAAGACGCTCATACTCTCCATATGGAGTCTGTGCATAAACTAAAACTGCACATTTTCCTGGTTTTTCACCTATATTGCGGACTTCCACATTCACCATATACTGGTCGGTTTCTGCATCATACTCTACCCCTGTGATCTGCTGTTCAAAATCCGTATAAGACATTCCCCATCCAAATGTAAAGCACATTTCATCCGCATAATTCCATGCACCTGCCGAGCGGAAACAGCCAACATCTGAAGCTGCATTTCCACTTCCTGTAATGCAGTCTGCATACCTCGTCTCGTAATATTTATAACCTATATAAATATTTTCCTGCTCAACAGTCACATACTGTGTGCTTTCATCCGTCACAATGCCATCATCATACATGGTATCAACATTAGACCATGTCGGAGCATTTCCACATGCGTTCACAATTGCCGGAGAAGACAACGAACTGGCTGCGAATGTATCACTTAAACGTCCAGAAGGATTTACTTCGCCATCCAGTATTTTTGCCACACCAGTTAATCCAGTATTTCCAGGTGAACCAATCCATAAACATGCATCTACATTATAATCATCTAACCAATCCAACTCCATAAAATAAGTTGTATTGATAACCACAATAATCTTATCAAAATGCTCTTTTACAATCTCTAACATATCTTTTTCATTTTGATGCAATGCAAGACTGCTGATTGTCTCTCCTGTGGTTTCATCCACCTCGCTGACCGGCATATCACGTCCTTCTCCCGCTTCCCTTGCAAGTACGACAATTGCCGCATCATTATAATCATCCAGTGAATCTAATACTTCTTCCGTGTAAATACTCTTAGGTGCTTCACAGTTGCCTGTTCCCATATAATTCTTGATACCATCACCCCAAGGTGGAAATCCTCCCTCACCTGTTCGTGGCTCCATACTGCTATAGGCATTGTACAATGTATCATTTATCTCGAATCCTTCATTGCTCAAGGCTTCATAGAAGTCAACAGTCAAATCCCCATTTTTGTATGTTCTCGATCCTGCTGCTGAAGTGTGATATAGCGGATTATATGCAGCAAACCCAAATAAGCTGACTTTTTTCCCAGTTTCCAATGGCAGTGTTCCATCATTCGATAATAATACTGCACCTTCTTCTTCCTCTCGCTCGATGTGATCGTAAACATCAGCCTCTAACTTTTTTAAATTGTCTTCTGTAAAATCCCCATACGAACTTGCATAAATAATCCTCGTATCTGTATCAGATACCATCTTTGTCGTTTTTACCCCCCAAAAATGAATTTACCTGTGAGGCGTAACTCTCCGCACATACACTTCCAAAAGAAGTAAAAGCCAACAAAAATGCTGATACACTGGCGAATCCTCGAAATGCCAGATTACTTTTATTTCTCGTTCCCATAATTTTCCTCTCTTTCTTTAAATTACGCTATGTGTGCACCATTACGTTGTAATCATTGTAAGAGAAAAGCAATAAAAGCTCAATATATTATGCATATCCTGTCTTTATCGGTACATATTCTGTAAATTCAAATTATCTTTACTGAATTTTTATTTTTAAGTATGATTTCTGATGCCAATTTGCATTAATTTTTCTGACAAAATGCAGTATGGTAAAGAAAGTATAAGAAGTCAGGAGATTTATCATGAGTCAGGCAAAAGTAGATCGTTATAAAGAAGAAAAAAAGAACCGAAAAAAATCATGGCAAAAGAAAAAAGAATCCGTATCTTTGTTTTTTACAATCTGCCGTGCCTCATCTGGCTCATGCAGAGTTCGGCACCGGAATCAAGATTTGTAACATAAAAATCTGATTCTTTGTCTGAACAGTAATAGTTCCATTGTATTTTTCAGCAGTATAACGGATACTCTTCATACCGTATCCATGATCTGCCTTGTTTTTCTTAGTTGTAAGCGGAAGACCTTTTTCAAATTGCAGCTTTCCCTCATAGTAATTCTGAACCTGAATTACCATAAGATCACTCTGAATGATTAATTTTGTACTTACGACACGCTTATCCGGATCTGTCACTTTCATGACTGCTGTAATAGCATTATCCAATGCATTTCCAAATATTGCATAAATATCTTCTACCCTCATAAAATCAAGATGTTCTCCATCTGCCATGCAAGTCCAGCAAATATCATGATTTTTGCAGAACAATGCTTTTTCCATCAATACAATGTCAAGTGCACGGTTTCCTGTCTTTAACGCAGTATCATAAATCATGATGTCATTTTCAAGTTCTTCCAGATACTCATTTTTCTCTTTTCCATCATCCATACTTTTTAATGCACGAATCTGATGTTTTAAATCATGGCATTTCCGGTTAATATTTTCAATGGTATCCGCAGTCATTTTATATTGCCTGTTTTGCAAATAAAGAGCCGTGTTAATTCCATTTAACTCCCGATGAAGCTGAATCAGATTTTTCTGATTGATCTGAACAATCAATGCATACACACAGCACAGACAGTCCATACCACAAAGAATCATTCGATACCATCTGCCAACCTCAAACCCAGCCACCTTTGCTCCCTCTAGAATCCCAAGCAACCATATAATTACAATAATCGTCGTCAACGGAAAAACCAATTTCTTGTCTGCCACAAATCTTCCATTATCCGGTATTTTTTTTGCACAGAAAAAATATGCCATTACATAAACCAGCACATAGCACCCTACACTTACCACCTTGCTTTCCCCTCCGGCAAGATTATATATCTGCATAAGACTATAAGATATATGCTGTACTGCAAAAGCACAAGTAGAACAATATACCGCCTGCACAATAGACTGCCCCATGCATATCCATACAAATAAAATGCTTATTATCAGATAAACTGCCCAGTAGAAAATTTCTCCAGCTACTGAATCCGGTTTTCCCACAAATTCATTATAAAAGCCGACCAAAATCAACATACTTATACTTAAAACCGTTGCAATCAGTACGAAATGTTTTCTTTTCCTCACAGGTTTTAAGAAAAGAAGACACGCACAAATCAACTCGACCATATAGGAAACATTTAACCAATATTTCATCATATCTCAATTCCTCCCATATAGTTTGCAAGTGCCTGTAAAAACTCTTTTTTACGTGGACGGCTGATTTTAAGATGTTCACCTTGAAGAATTACATCTTCTTTCTCCACACCATTTACATATTTCAAATTCACAAGATAACAATTATTACACCGTTTAAATGAGAGTCCTTCCAACTGCTGCTCCAAATCTTTTAACGAAGCTTTCTGACAGAATTCTCCATGTTTTGTGTGGTATAAAAGATAATGTCCGTCTACTTCCACAAAAAACAGTTCATCCGATGAAATAATCTGCATTCCTCTTGGTGTTGTCAGTACAATATTTTTTGACCGCTGATTAGAAATAATATCTAAAGCATTCAAAAGCTTCATGGCAAAAGAATAGTAGTTCACTGGTTTGATTATAAAATCAAGCGCCCGCACCTCATATCCCCGGATTGCCATCTGAGCCATATTGGTTACAAAGAAAATAAGAACTTCTTTGTCTTTCTGTCTGATTTTCTTCGCCGTGTCAATTCCATTAGTTCCGTCCATGTCAATATCAAGACAGATCAGATCATACGATGCATCAAATTGCTGCAAAAATACGTCTCCAGAACAATAAGTTTTTATCTCCAGTTTTATGGCATTTTCCTTTTGAAACTGTTCAAAACATTCCTGTAAGGAATCCCTTTCTTCCTGCTCATCGTCCACTATTGCAATTTTTCTCATATCCGCTCCCCATATTACTATCTGTCATATAAAAATAATTTACAGAGTATGCTTGTTTCAAACATACTCTGCATTCTATTATAACAGATTTCTTCTTTTCCTTAAAGATTAATTACTTTCTCTCCTTTTTCTCTCCTTCCGGGAAAATAATCTTGAATACAAAAAAATAGATAACCATGGATACTCCACCCGTAATAAATGTAACTAATAAATTATAGACTGCCGGTGCAAAAAAATGTTGTGCAATCGGCATCCACAATCCATTAATCCCATTGCAAACAAGCGAAATTAATATCCATGCGATAAAATACCATAAAATCTGCCATGCAATATTCCCATGACTTTTAAACGTAATATTTCTCTGTAAAGGAAAATTGACACACTGTGCCAAAAATGTTCCCAGCTCATAACTGATAAAATATCCCAGTCCACCGCCGATGATTACCTCTCCCGCTGCATTTCTTGCAACTTCATAGCCTAAAATATTCCACTTATAATCTATTCCAAATACATGCATCGGAATCTGAGGCCACATAAATTCTTGTCCAGCATATTCAATACCGAACATGTAAGGGAAAAATGTAAACATCAGATACTGTAAGACTGTAACTCCCATACTAAAAACCCAGAAATATAACAACTGTATCAGAAGTTTTGCGATTTTTTCATGTTTTTTCTCAAATTCTTCCCATTTCTTACGCATGGCACACCTCCTCAATGTACGCTGTAGCTTCCTTATTTTTCATTACCAGCACTTTTGCTACTGCACTCCCATAAGGACTTTCTGCTTTAACAAAAAGTTCCTTTGCTGTATCCGGTTTCACAATCACCATTGCTTCTCCATAATAAGTATCTGCTGTATCTCCGTGATAACTTCTTTCATAATATGGACATGCGCTACCAATACCAAGAATTTTTCCACCTTCAACAGTTACTCTAATGCTGCCACGTATCATTGGCTTCCACTCACCCTCGAAATCTGTATACTTCATTCTGATATAAACAAGATCATCCTCTCTCACAATTTCCTGTTCTGGTGCTAAAGTCAATCTAGTTTCTGCATCTGCTGTTTTCAAAATCTTTTCTGCGATTTTGCAATTATTTTCATCGTAAGAAACCGCTTTTAATTCTCCACTGTGATACGCAACATGAAAATTTGTTTTACAATCTTTCTTTATATTCTTTGTTCCTACACATTCCCCATTTACATAAAGTGAAACATGATGTGCTCTGGCATACACTTCCACAGAAGTTTTCTTTCCCTCACATCCTTCAAAAGACCAGCTCTCTATTGCATTACTCATCTTCCATGCGGAAGGAGAATGAGCTTCATGTGCATAATGCACCGGGACAACGCCAATTCCTATTTTTTCCAGACCAAATGCAACTTTCGTATAAGTCAATTCAGCCAATGGTTTTCCCGTAAGATCAATTCTTCCGGAACCTGCGCTTACCCATCCAGGTCCATTATCAAAACGCTTTGCATATTCTTTGTATTCCCATGAACCAATTCCTACCTCTCCAAGATAATCCATGCCAGCCCATACAAAATCACCTATAATTCGCGGTTCTTCTTTTGCCATTTCTATAAACTTATATGCATCTGCGCAGAAAGTTTCACTGCCTAAAATAATACGATTCGGATATTTTTTCAAATCATGACGGTAACGCTTGATTCCGTAGTTATAGCCTGCCACATCCATTTTTGCAAAAGCATCCTTCGTCTTCACATCACATGGATACAATGTTGCACCTGTTTTCATGAAATCGGCTCCTAAAACTCCTGCCAGTTCATTAAAAAATTCGCTGCCGACAGATTTTTTCTTCTTTACATCCTTTGCTGTCTGATCTGCCTTTTTGTCACTGTATACACCTAATCCCATCGAACTTAAGAAATTAAAGAAAATATTGATTCCACAGGTAACAGGTCGTGTACCATCCAGTACATGAAGTGTCTCTGTCAGATTTTCACAAAGCTTAATTCCTTTTTTCTGTGCAGTCTCTGACACTTCATTTCCAGTAGAATACATAATGACAGAAGGATGATTATAATCTTTTGCAACTAAATCAGCTATATCTGTTTTGTAATTATCTAAAATTATATCTGCATAATCGTATTTTGTTTTATGAATATACCAGCCATCAATATACTCATCCATTACAAGCATACCAAATTCATCACATGCATCTAACATTGCTTTTGAGCACGGATTATGTGCACTCCGGATTGCATTATATCCATTTTCCTGCAAAATACGGATTTTTCTGCGTTCTGCAAAGTCGTATGCACACGCACCTAACAATCCATTATCATGATGAATACATGCCCCTCTTAAAATGACACGTTTCCCATTGATGCAAAAGCCGTGCTCTGCATCACAAGTAACAGTACGGATTCCGAATCTTACTTCCTGAATATCCTCACCAAATGTAACCCGACAAGTATAGAGTTTCGGATATTTCGGACTCCAGAGTTCTGTTTGTTCAAGTACCATTTCTGTGTGATATTCCACAGTTTTTTCTTTTACATCACAAATGGCGTTTTCCACAGTATCTTCTGACTGTATTGTCTTGGAAACAATAAGTTTTTCTCCATCAAATATCTCAGTACAGAGCATTCCCACGCCAGTTGTCTTTACATCTACCGCAATCTTTTTTTTCTGATAATCAAGTGTTTTTACACGAATTTCATCCCGTAAAATATGCTCCGTCGGAAATATGTAAAGCCATACCGGACGATAAATTCCCGTTCCGGAATACCATCTGCTGTTCGGCTGGTCACTGTTTACTACAGTTACTTTTATCTCATTATCTGCCCCATAGTTCACAGACTCTGTGATATCCACATAGAATCCTGTATATCCGTATTCATGATAAGCGGCTTTTTTCCGATTTACATAGACAGTCGCTTTGCGATATATCCCTTCAAACTCTAAGAGCAGTTTTTTTCCATTCCATTTTTCCGATATATGTAAATTTCTCTCATAAGTATAATCCTGTGCCTCAATCCATCCCGTATTTACACCTCCAGCACTTGTCTCACTTTTTTCATCAAGAAGCATTGCATCATGCGGCACATCTGTTGCAAATTGTGTCTCCCTTTTTCCTGTCACATAACAGATCCAGTTCTTATTCAAAGATAATTTTTCCATCTAAGTAATTCCTCCCAAAACCACATATTTTTTGTCCGGATAATTCTGACCAAGAAACTTCTTTTCACTTTTTCAATCATGCTCTATCTATGGCTTGTTACCTTGCAAAAAACTGATGATTTTATTTTACTTACCTCCATCAAAATAACAAGAGGCTGTGCATGCATTGCAGGATGGCGTTCATAAATTGCAGTCTTTTTTCCTATTTTTTCTCATTTGTGCTGCTGCATTTTTTAACATATTAAAATATATCAACCAAAATGGTTAAAATATCACAATCAGCTTTAGTACAACAGAGTGGTACTTTAATACTCGAATAGAGAGCAAAATGCGAAAAACAGAACAGGGTACTTAAAATCCTGTATTTCAGAGAGTTGCCGGTATTCTACCGTTATTTAGAAGCTTATTGTTGTGGTATATGCCACAAAGATAAGACTATGAGAAAATCTCTGTAAATTAGATTCTTCTATGATAATGAAGGGTGAAAAGCTTACAAATCAGGCTTTTCACCCTTGTTTTATATATAACAGTTACTGACAGGCATGTCAAGAGCAGGCGGCTGGCCGCCTGTCTTAGACTATGTTTTTACTTATTCTGGAAGTCGTCCTTCGTACATGATACTCAACTCCCCATAGACCTGGCCCCAGTCCCGGATGGTAGTTGTCCATTTCTTAGTAGCCTCGAAAGTGGCCAGATATAAGGCTTTTAATAGCGCTGTATCACTTGGAAATACGCTTCTCTGGCGATTCAGTTTCCGGTATGTGGAGTTCAGTGATTCTATCGCATTTGTTGTATAAATGACCTTCCGGACAGTGGTTGAAAACTTAAAAATTGGAGAAACAGCATCCCAGTTGTCCTTCCAGCGTTTCATGGAATTCGGATATTTCGGACTCCATTTTTCTGTCACACGGTCTAAAGCAGCCAGAGCCTTCTGCTCATCAGCAGCCTGATAGATGGTTTTTAAATCTGCAGCGAAAGCTTTCCTGTCTTTATCCGGAACGTATTTCAGCGTATTTCTTACCTGATGGACAATACACCTCTGATATTCTGTCTTTGGAAATGCCGCCGAAATCGCTTCTTTAATGCCTGTAAGGCCGTCTGCACAGATAATCAGGATATCTTTAACCCCTCGATTTTTTAGTTCATTTAAGACAGAAAGCCAGTATTTCGCACTTTCATTGTCGCCAATCGTGATGGTCAATACTTCCTTTTTGCCCTCTGTGTTAATGCCCAGAATTACATAGGCTGCAAGTTTACGAATCACTCCGTTGTCCCGCACAGAATAGTGGATAGCATCAATGTAAAGAATCGGATACACGTCGTCTAGCGGTCGATTCTGCCAGTCTTCAATCTGCGGAAGTATCTTATCTGTTACATCAGAAATAAAACTCTCAGATGTTTCAAAGCCATAGATATCTTCAATCGTTTCCGAAATTTGGCGTGTAGTCATTCCTTTGGCATACATGGAGATAATCTTCTGGTCAATGTCAGAAATATCCTTCTGACGCTTTTTGACAACCTGTGGTTCAAAGGTGGACTTTCGATCTTGTGGTACTTCGATTTCCATAGAACCATACCGACTGTTTACCTGCTTGCGTTTATAGCCGTTTCGATAATCGTCGTTGTCAGAACGCTCGGATTTCTCATATCCGAGATGGTCATCCATTTCTGCCTCCATCATTTCCTTGATGGTGCCACCAAGGAGATCTTTAAGAGCATCCTGGATATCTTCAGCAGTCTCAATATCGTATTCTTCGAGAAGCTGACGAATGATATTTCTTTTTCCATCAGTCATTTGTACTCTGTGTACAGGTTTCTTTTGTCTTGCCATAATAAAAGGCCCTCCTAATGATATTTATTTTATCATAGAAGGACCTTGTGATGGTTATTTTACAGAAAAAGTTTCACAGGCTCCTTTTCTTTTTCATGATACATAAATTTATACTTAAACCAGCGTAATCATCTACACCGATAATATTTCAAATAAATGACCACATATTACTCCAATGGCATATTCGATGATATCCCACAATTTCAATATCATACAGCTTA
This sequence comes from Ruminococcus sp. 1001136sp1_2201st1_G3_2201SCRN_220225, assembly GCF_040924365.1. Classification (NCBI taxonomy): domain Bacteria; kingdom Bacillati; phylum Bacillota; class Clostridia; order Eubacteriales; family Oscillospiraceae; genus Ruminococcus; species Ruminococcus sp. 1001136sp1_2201st1_G3_2201SCRN_220225. The sequence goes on from NZ_JBCOME010000051.1 coordinate 14,250, forward strand.
CAGCAAGAACAAACACTGCTATTCCAAAATTTTGCCACTGTTGCAATGACAAAGCAATCACTGCGCACATTATGAAAATTGCATTAACCAGAACCGCTGCCAGATAATGTATTTTCGATAAGATACTGACTGTAAAAGATAAAGCAATCAAAATCACCATCACTGGCAATACAATCAATTTTGCAAATATTTTTAACATTTTATGCGTCCTCCTCTTTTCTGACTTATTTCCCAGATGCTGATCGAACAGCCAATTATTATTTATCATTTGCGGCATACTGCGGCAGATCATGGTTTACTTCTGCCTGATAATAGCCGCTGATGGTACTCGGTGCATTAAACAATGCCGCCAGCAGATATTTTTTGATATTATGTATTTTTGAGGTATTCTTTCTCATGCAGTCCATCGCATATTCCACATGGAACATATTCAGTTTCAAAAATTTGCTTCTGACCAATTCCGCCGGATACTCACTGGATGCAACAACGATGGACTTATTCTTACAAAGAACCGTTTCCAGAATCAGATCAAAGATACCTGTCAGCAGTTCTCTGTCATAAGGGTACCGCTCTAAGAGAATGTCCAGTTCAATATTCTCTTTGATTATTTCCGTGTATCCTTCCACATCGAATCCTATCCCATCATTTCCCGATATGATATGATTAGATTCAGTATTACTTAACTCAGTATTATTTATATTATTCTTATTAGTGTGTAATTTTTTCACTTCTGGATGTGTAATTTCTTCACTTCTGGACATGACATTTTTACACTTCAAGACATGTAAATTCTTCACTTCTGAAATTGCTGATTTTTCTCCAGAAATGTAATTATTACACTTCTGAGCATCCTGGATCATAAACTGTTTCAGATAGATCATGGTTGGTTTTCCCTGTCCCTGGCGCTTCTTTTCAATGAGTCCAATTCCAGATTCTATATCCAGTTCTTTCATTATGGAAATGGCTTTTTTATTACTGCATCCCATAGCATCCATGATATCCTCCAGCGAATAATATATGTAGGCACGTCCTTCTGTGTCAAACCACTGATTTTTCATTGATAATGACATACGATCCAGCATAAGACCATAGAGCACTTTTGCCTCAACAGATACTTTTTTGAAATACTCTTCCGTAAACAACAACTTCGGTATTTTATAAAATGAATACTGATCCGCTTCCCGTCCATAGAAATAGGACAGCTTTATTCTGTCTTCCATTCGTCTCTCCTTCTCATTCCAGAAGTGCCTTTTATACACTTCTGGAATCCTGTTCTCTTTATTGAATTTCTCTCTGTGCTTCACTCCACTGTTCCAGTAATTGTATGATTACTGTCTCCCGATCCTTTGCTGAATAGTTAGATGGAAAATATTTATCCAGCTTCTTTTCTGAGAATGATACTTTAGCTGCCGTGTTCTTCTTTGGAAGTGCATCGTTCATTATTGAAATAACGCTATACTGAGATGCCTTGGATAAATCCTGCTGATTCCGTAATGCTTCCACCTGCACCGGCTTTAAAAATCCATTGTCACGGTAATATTCATAGACCCATTTCTGAATCTGCTCATCCAGATAAGAGATGTCAACTCCCATTGTTAATGTAATTTTCTTACTATCCACCAAATCAAGTATTGTGGAAATAAGTTCTGTAAGACGTATATATTTTGTCACTTGACGTCCTGATATTCCTGCTTCCATTCCTATTTGATTTCTTGTTCTCTTGGAATTTTCATCCAACTTCGGGAACTCAGTTCCCAAAGTTAAATCTGCTCTTGCTCCCTGTCTTCTTATTGCATCCAATTTCATTTTAAAGGAAAAGGCTCGCTCACTCGGAAGTATCTCCTCCCTCTGAATATTGGCATCCACCATATTTATAATGGCTTCATCATCAGACATTTCCTTTACAATAGCAGGTATCTTTTGAAGTCCAGCAATTCCTGCCGCATGTAATCTGCGGTGACCAGATACCATTTCATAATCACCATTCTGATCCGGTCTTACAATTACTGGATTCAGAATGCCATTCTCCCGGATACTGTCTACCAGCATATCCATTCTTTCATCATCCAGAACCTTAAATGGATGATTCGGAAACGCATGGATTCTCACAATTTCTATTTCCTGAGTACCGGAAATCTCCGGCACTCCCAATAATTGATCTACTGACTGCAATTTGATTTTTCCAGCAACTCTGTTTGTCATTATCTATGCCTCCTTCAAAACTTCTTTGGTTAACCCCTTATAAGCACATGCTACTTTTCCCTTTGGATCATAGGAATAGATACTTTTTCCTTCCACGCTGACTTCCGCAGCTCTGACTGACATCGGAATTTCCGAACCAAATACCTTGATGGATGCAGAATATGTATCGTACACCATCAATGAAATATCCCTTGCATAATTTGTCCTGTAATCTACCATAGTCAGTAAAATTCCCTCAATTTGTAGTTTTGGATTCAGCTGTTTCTTCACCCTACCAATAGTCTTGATCAGCTGCTGTAATCCTTTGACCGGAAGATACGCTGCCTGTACCGGAATCAGCACTGAATCTGCACATGCCAATGCGTTGATTGTCATCATTCCCAGAGACGGCATACAGTCTATAAGGATGAAATCATAAAACTCTCGCAGCTTATCAACCAGTGATCTGAGAATCAGTTCCCTGCTCATAGCATTTACCAAAGAAACCTCGATAGCTGATAATTCAATGTTGGCCGGGATCAGATCCACACCCTCTCCATGATGAAGAATCGTTTTTTCCATATTCAGTTTTTCATCATTCACAACGTTCAGCATCAATGTAGCCAGCGAATACTCCATCTCATCCGGTTCCTCATATCCTAAGCTGATTGTAAGGCTTCCCTGTGGATCAGCATCGATCAGCAACACCTTTTTTCCTTCCTGTGCCAGTCCTATTCCCAGATTCACACATGATACCGTTTTACCAACTCCACCTTTTTGATTAGATACTGCAATTACTCTACACATATGTTTTTCCTCCCATTATTCAAATGTCATATTGATTTTTAATAGTGTCAGTATTTCTCTTTTCATCTGTTCAGCAGTGTAATAGGATGGAAAATACCTGTATAACTGCTCATTTTTGAAAACCACTCGGTCAATATCTTTCTGCTTAATCTCGCTTAAAAGCTCCTCTATTTTCTCCTGACTAAAATCCCCATCCTCCTGTAATTTTTTAATTCTGATTGCCTGAGACAGATTTGGTGTTCCCAATGTACTCTCCATTGCATCCAGCACAGTCTTCTGATTTTTTTCAGTTAATGATGCCAGTTCCACAGCTATCGTAAATCCCATCGTCTCATCATCCACTTTTTCAAGCAGCTCTGGAATCAGTCTGGTAAGTTTTAAATATCTCTGTACCTGCTTGGGACTGTCCCCACATTCTTCGCTTATGACCTCCACACTCTTTTTCCCGGTCAGATAGTCAACCTGGCTACATTTTCGTCTGCCGGCCTTTCTCTTGAGCACATCATATTTCATCTTATAAGCAAATGCTTTTTCGCTCGGTGAGATCCGCTCCCTCTGTAAATTGGCATCTACCATTGAAATAATGGCATCCTCTTCAAGCATGTATCTGATAATGACCGGAACCTTCGTATACTTCAGTTGCTGTGCTGCATACTTTCTTCTGTGACCTGAAATGATTTCATAAAATCCTTCCGGCCTCGGTCTCACAATCAGAGGATTGAGAATCCCATATTTCTTGATGGATTCCTGCAACTCTTTCATCTGACTGTCTGCCTGTACCTTGAATGGATGATTTTTAAAGTCCCTGAGCCGTTCAATCTCTATCTCAACGACTTTCTCATCTGGATCTCTTTGATCTTCTTTTCGTACTTCCATGTAATCCTCCTTTTCTCCTGGACAAAAAATGCCCAGACTAGACTTGTTACATCTAATCTGAGCATCTATCTTTCTCAGGTCTGAATCGTACAGACAAGAAAACCAAATTTACATCCATTGACAACCCTTTTTCTTCCCTACTCCATATGCCACACATCCGGGTGGAAAATCATAATTTTCAAATGGGTGGCAAAATCTTATTTTGGGTGGATGAAATCCTTCTGTTTTTTCAATTTCGGGTGGAAATTTCCACCCAAGATACAAAAAAAGCAGCAATGACTTTTTCAATCATTACTGCTTAAAATGAGCGTCTCCTATAGGAATCGAACCTACAATAGAGTCTTAGGAGAGCTCCAACCTATTGTCACTCTCTGTCAATCTGAGGTAAGGTAAACCCATATGGGACACTATTAAAAACTGTTTCCGATTCAATTTGAGTTATTCTGAATACCCCCTCTGTCAAGCTCTGTAAAGCTCTGAAAGTTAGCTGATTGTTTGCTCCAGCTAATAATTGGGGAATGCCTTGATATTACCATCGACATCTGTTATATGACCACCATGCTTCGTACGTTCGATCATGGTAAACAGTATTCAATTAAACTTCCTATCGAAAGCACAAGATATTTTCTTGTCTATAAATAATATAACGCATACGAGACGGTTTGTCCATGCGTTTTTGACTGGCAAATTTTATATTTTATTACGATATTTTTTTCAAAATCTTTTTCGCATTTGTCTTTGAAAAATCACTTAACCGATAAGATCGGACTCTTGTCTTTACAATGATTGGAATTAACAAACCATTATTTACCAGCTTTGCACATCGATTAATAATCGTTTTGTTGGTTACACCTAGCATTTTGCTGACTTCAATTGGTGTAAACTCATATAATCGCTTTTTTAACAGAAATGCTAAGAATTCTTTTTCTTTTGCATTTAAATAAGATAGACTTCCATCTAACTCGTCGTTTTCGGATGTTTTTGATAATTCATATACCTTTTTAGAATACAATTCCATCATCCGCAAAAAATAATTGATCCAAATTTCCGGATGAGGAGGGTTTTCTCTTCCTGAATAATATAACGCCGGTAACCCCATTTGCAGTGATGCATAATACTCATCTGGATCATAGGCAAAATATTCTTCCAGAGAACCTATTCCATTAAAACCATATCCATAATAATCAAGAATATAGCCTGACATTAATCTGGCGGTTCTTCCATTTCCATCTTCAAAAGGATGAATGGTAACCAATTGATAATGAACTACAGCAGCAATAATCAGCGGATGATCATCTGTAGTATTTACATATTCAACAAGTTCATCCAACAAGTCTGGAATATCAATATACTCTGGTGGAATATATTCCGCTGCGCCTGTTTCGGAATCATATACTGCGAATAACATTCCAGGCGGCATAGGGCCTCTTAAGCCTATCTTTTCTTTTGACGCACCTTTTTCAACCATTGCCTGCACTTCTAAAATCATTTCTTTTGAAAAAGCTTCATTCTTTTTCAGTTTTTCTTCTAAAAAATTTAAAGCCAAAAAGTAATTACGAACTTCCTGTTCTGGCTTTAAAAAATGTTTGTGAGGATCACTATCAATAGCCTCATTTGCCTGTTTTTCAGTTAATGGATTTCCTTCAATCTTATTAGAAGCATAGGAACTTTTTTTCTTAGAGTTTTTTCTAAGTCTGTTTTTTATAACAGGTGGCATTTCTATCGTACTAAGAGAAAAACGCTTTTCGTCTATTTCCGATATTTTTTTTAAAATTTCATTTGTTAACGTAACCTTAATCACATGATCCACCTCCATTTCATCCATATATTATATCGTTTTATGAATTGTTTTTCCACTAAAATTACACTATTTTTTCACTATTTTTCATTACTTCATTGTCTTCGCCAGCGAATTGAGTAATGCCCGCATCTCTGGATTAGCCAATACTTTTGCCAAAAGTTCCTGATCGACTTCATCAGCAACAGTTGCATTATTATTTTCCTGCTGTACATGCATCTGTGGATCCAGATTCTTTTTCTCATAAAATGCTTCTTCAAAAAGCTCTGCATTTTTCCTTCTGTCATCATCCAGAATATGAGAGTACACATCCGTAACCATATTGACCTGAGCATGACCGGAATCCCCCTGTACCGCCTTGATGTCTCCACCATTCAGTTTCAGCTTATAAGTAACGCTGCTATGACGAAAGCTGTGAAATACAACCGGTGGGAGATTATAGTCCTCGATCAGTTTCTTTAAAGGACCACGGATTGCTCCATCTCCGAGAGGAAGACCAAAGGTACTTGCCATAACCAGGTTATAGTCCATATATTCATCACCAAGGATTTCTTTCATTTCATCCTGTTCCGCTTTCCAGTCTACCAACATATTAGCGACACTCTTTGGTAAGAATATCTTACGCACACTGCTTTCTGTCTTTGGTGTTTTCAGAATACGGACCGTAGAATTCTTCTTATGATTTGTCGGGAATACCAACAACACATCTTTTCCATCCAATGCATTCAACGATTCTTTTCTTATACGCTGTGATTCTTTGTTAATGAAGACATATGCACGGTTTTCTTCAATTGCCTCAGGAGAAATATCTACACAATCCCAGGTAAGACCAAGCAGCTCACCAAGTCGCAGGGAACATGAAAAAGATAGATTAATTGCGAGCTTTAATCGTTCATCTTCACAGACACTGAGCGCATACATCAATGTATCCGCTGTCCAGATGTCTCTTTTTTGTGATTTATGTTTTGGTACAGTCGCATGAGTACAGGGATTCTTCTCCATCAGTTCCCATTTCACTGCCTGTTCAAAACAGTTCCTGAGCAGCTTATTAACATCCCTGACCGTACTGGACGATACAAATTCATTTCGACTGGTTTTATTTAATGGATTGATAACGGCACGCCTCTTCAAAAGACTCTGATAATATCTTTCGATGAATCTGGTATTGATCTCTGAGAGTTTCGTATCACCAATGATCGGAAGAATATAGTTATTGATAAGAGAGACATTTCCTTCATATGTAGAAAGCGCCCAGTTTTCTTTGCCATAAAGTGCAACATATTCTGTAATAAGCTCATCCAGTGTTTTGCATTTACGGACGACAAATGATCCCATCTCTTTTTTATATTCAATTTCTTTTTTTCTTCTCTTTGCTTCGGCTTTTGTTTCATAGGTTTCCCATTTCTGTTTTCTCTCGCCTTTTTCATTCGTATAAGAATAGATTACATTGAATTTTCCGTTTCGTTCTCTTATTGATGCCATATTATTGCATGCTCCTTTCCAAATCTCTTTGTTCCATCCAGTCCTCAAATTCATCCCGAAGGATCCTAACTCGACTGCCAACTTTTATTACTGTGAACTTTCCTTTATCCGCCCACTTGTTGATCATGCTTCTGCTGACCTTTGCCAGATAGGAAGCTTCATCAAAAGTAAGATACTTTATATTTCCATTGCTTCCTCGTATTCCGGTCTGTGATAATTTCTTCCGCCGGAAATTGGCCAGGGCAATATTTTGTTCCTGTGCAAGTTCTTCATAATCATTCGATGGATCCAGCTTATACCGATCCTGACCTTCCAGGAATTTTTGAAAACTCTCTTTTGTGATCCTTTTCTTTTCTGCAATCACAATGAATTCAAAAAAATGACTATACTTCGGATTATCAAGAATTGTATATACTGCGCTTCTGGTTGTTCCAAGTAGCTGTGCCATCTCAGGCATTGTAATTGTTGCATCTTCCAGAAGAGCGTCTTTTTCTCTGTCTTCCTTTGTTCGATACCGGGACTGGCTTTTATACCAGTTCTGAAAAGATTCTTTTGGTATTCGTTTCCAGTAATCGACAATAACAGCTTCCATTTGATTTTTCTTGAGTAAATCATAAACAAGATAATCATCAACGCCCAACAAATCCGCGACTTCCTTAACAGAATAGGACCAGGATTTCAATTCTTTCCCTGGCTCTTCTCCAGTAACTTTATGATATTTAATCTGATTGGCGTACCATTTTTCAAAGCTGGCAATATTGATTCGTATCTTTCCGGCAATCTCTTTAGATTCAAAAACATTTTTATGTACCAGCCAGTATCGATCTGTCTTTTTTAATCCCAGCAGCTTTCCCATTTCCGGCACGGTCATCCAGGTTCTCTTTTGTGTTGGACGCCGTTTGTAAGGACTTTCTTCTGAAATCTTCGAAATGATTTCTTCCACATCGTCCATTTCCGGAATTCCTTTTTGTTTCATAATTGCTGTTGCCATTTATTCTTCACTTCCTGTCTTTTTTAGTGTTAGTGTTTTTTCTTATATCATATCTCAAATCCAGATAAAAATTTAGGATGTCGATGTAGACAAAATCTGTCTGATCAACACCCTGTTTTTTACTGTTCCAAGTTATCAAGCCAGTCATCGAAACTCTTCTTGGAGATGCGATACTTTCCGCCATCCAACTGGATCCACCGGAATTCCTTTTTCTTCAAAAGGTTATAAATAGTAGGTCTGCTGACTCCTAAGATTTCCTGTAACTCTTGAACTGTATAACATCTTTTCTCTGACATTTCTTTATCCTCTTTTCTTTGAAATATGAAAGAAAAATTATCCCTTCATATAACGAAACGCTCAGAGCATGTTTTACAGTGGTCAAAAGCAAATTTTTTTACTTTTTTTCCTACGAGTCTTCTTGTGAGTTTTTTAATACCACTCGTAAGAAACTCGTAACATTAAATTTTTCAGTAAAGAAAAAGAGCATATGGAATTGAATCCATACACTCTATGATTACTGGAACTTTATTTCATTTTTAATTCAACAAACTTTTGTTTATCTCGTTCTTAAGTTCATCTTTATTCTCGTATGTTCTCACTATCGGAATCGTACTCTGTCTGTTCTACATAATCTGCGGAACAGTCTCGTTTATACGGATAAAAAAATAAACTGAGCCACGGCTGTTCCAACATGAAATCAGCCGTGGCCTTATTTATATCATTTCACTCTTTTTTGAAATAGAACAACACCACAGCAACAACTCAAATCGACTTAAAATTCCAGACTATTCGCATTCAGCAAGAAATACTTCATTCCCATGATGACAAAACCTTCATCATTTCTCCAAGGCTTTTTGCTGCCATTTACAATGACGATCTTCTTGAAAGAGTCCGGAATATTACGCAGAGAATTGAACTCCTGCGTCTGTTTTTCTTCCGAAGTCATGTCATATGCAACCTGGATATAGTATCTCTGGTTTCCTTGATTCACCACAAAGTCAACCTCCAACTGCTTGCGAACACGTTTGCCCTCTTTATCCTTATCGAAGATATCCACGACACCCACATCAACATTGTAGCCACGGATCAGCAGCTCGTTATAAACAATGTTCTCCATGATATGAGTAGGCTCCTGCTGTCTGAAATTCAGACGTGCATTTCTCAGTCCCAGATCAGTAAAGTAGTATTTCAGATTTGCACCGATATACTTTCTGCCTTTAATATCGTATCGGCTTGCCTTGGAAATCAAAAAGGCATCTGTCAAATGGTCGATATGCTTGGAGATGGTTTTATTAGCATAAGTCATCTGGCGCTCACTGGCAAAGGTATTGGCAATCTTCGAAGGGTTGGTCGGTGCGCCGATTGCAGATGCAAGCACATCAACCAGAATCCCAATCTCATCCACGTTCTGAATCTTATTTCTTTCAATAACATCCTTCAGATAGACATTTGCAAAGATGTTCTTCAGATAGTCCGCTTTCTGTTGTTCGCTCTGGAAACTTACGATCTGCGGCAATCCTCCGTAGATCATGTAGTCATCCCAGGCATCATCATAATCGCCGTCATAGACAGAATAAAACTCTGCAAAGGAGAGAGGGTAGATTCTAATCTCATCACCTCTGCCACGGAATTCGGTCACAATGTCGCTGGACAGGAACTTGGAATTACTTCCGGTGACATACACATCAATATTGCTCATGCGGAGCAGGCTGTTCAGCACTTCCTCAAATCGTGGCATGAACTGCACTTCATCCAAAAGGAGATAATACTTCCCGTCGTCTTTCATGGCATCCTTGATGTACTTGAAGCATACCTTGGGATCTCTTAATTCCTCGTTCTCAATACCATCCAATGCAATTTCAATAATATGATCAACATCAACGCCGTTCTCCAGTAAGTATCTCTTAAAGATGGTAAACAGCAAAAAGGATTTGCCACATCTACGAATGCCGGTAATCACCTTTATCATTCCATTATCTTTTCGCAGGGTCAGCTGCTGTAGGTAAGCGTCTCTTTTAATCTCCATCGTTACACTCCCCATTTCCGTGCACCTACACACTTTTTAGTAATGAGATTCTATCACAGAACGACCTGAATTTCAATATGTATTCCCATTTTATGTGCATCTACACATTTTTATGTAATGTTGATAAATATATTTTCAGATTTTTTTGATTGCAGTGTCTATAATCGATTACTCCAATCGTTATTATAGGTAGACAACAAAAAGAAGATGGTTCCGATGTTTCATTAAATATGTTCGTTAAGGACAGCAATTTGACACTGCTGTCCTTTCTTTTATAAAATTGCAGTACACAGAAAAAAGCTGTAAAATGAAAAATATATTTGTCCTTGTAACAATTCTCGGACATTTGCCTGTTATACTATCTGCAAAAAGAAAAGGAAGTGACAATATGAAGCAGATTTTAATTGTCGAAGACGATAATCTTTTGAATAAAACGCTTACTTATAATTTGGAATTGGACGGTTACACAATAACTTCTGTTCTGAATGCAAGGACAGCCGCTGAATCATTAAAAACAAACATTTTTGATTTGGTATTGCTGGATATAAATTTACCAGACGGAAATGGTTATGACCTATGCCGTCTTATCAAGCCAGAGCATCCTGATACAGTAGTTATATTTCTAACTGCCAACGATCAGGAAAGCGATCAGATACGAGGATATGAAGCTGGTGCAGTGGATTATATCACGAAACCTTTTTCGATTAGTGCTTTGCAGCGAAAGATCAAAGCCATGTTCGCTATGTTGGAACATCACAAACCAGCTAAGGATATTTACGAGGATGGCAGCCTGTTTCTGGATTTTTCGGAACAATTTGCAAGCTTGAACGGGAAACCATTAGCGCTTTCTGCGATGGAATATAAAATGCTGAACCTATTTCTTAAAAATCCGAAGCAGGTACTTACCCGCCAACAACTTTTGGAAAGGCTGTGGGACATTGATGAAAAATATGTAGATGAACATACCCTTACTACTTCTATCAGCCGCATTCGCAGTAAGATTGAAGCGGATGGCGACACATATATCAAAACGGTTTACGGTATGGGTTATCAATGGACAGGAGGCGAAAAGAAATGAAACTGAATAACCTTTCTGCTAAGAAAATTTGTAGACTGATTAGTGCTGGCATGGTTTTCTCTATGCTGGTAATTACCGGTATTCTCGGCGGTATAATGCAGGATATACGAATTTTCATAGCAGGTGGAACATTGACACTCTGTGCATTTTTCTGGATTTGGCTATTGGTGCTGTTTTTTGGAAAACGCCTTTCTCATTTTACTTCTAATTTGTGCCGGACGCTGGACAACATGATTGATGGAAACGAGGAATTACAAAAGTCAAATGATAGTGAAACTCTTTTTGCCCGTATCAACCACCGCTTAATCCGGTTGTATGAGATTATGCAGGAAAATCGGCACAAGGTAGACATGGAACGACAGGAGCTTCAAATGCTGATTTCTGATATTTCGCATCAAGTCAAAACACCTGTCAGCAATTTGCAAATGGTAACGGACACACTTTTAACAAAGCCTGTTTCAGAAGAAGAACGGATGGACTTTTTGCAAGGCATACGCAGTCAGACTGATAAACTGGATTTTCTGTTCCAAGCACTGGTTAAAACATCCCGGTTAGAAACCGGAGCAATACGATTAGAAAAGAAAGACAGCAGCTTATTCCATACGCTTGCACAAGCTATGAGCAGTATTGTATATGCCGCAGAGAAAAAAGAAATTTCTGTATCCGTGGATTGCCCGGAAAATTTGATAATCTCCCATGACAACAAGTGGACAAGCGAAGCCCTTTTCAATCTGCTGGACAATGCAGTAAAATACACTCCGTCAGGTGGAAAGATTTCTGTATCAGTGGTTCAGTGGGAAATGTATGTGGAGATCAAAGTGACCGACACCGGCAAGGGCATTTCCGAAAGCAATCAGGCTGCCATCTTCCGACGCTTTTATCGTGAGGAAGAAGTACACGAACAGCAGGGCGTGGGCATTGGCCTGTATCTGGCCCGCGAGATCGTAACGCGGCAGGGCGGCTATATCAAAGTGGTTTCGAGGCTGGGCAAGGGTTCGGAATTTTCTATTATGCTGCCTACAAAATAGAACGCGGCGGACGGCCATTTTCGGCTGCCCGCCGTAAATTTTTTTGAAATGTCCGAGCGTTGTAACATTTCACCCCGATTTTCAATGAAATTTTTTGGCCGCTGTAACATTTCGCGGACATTTGGGTTTTATAATACCCTTATCAACAGGAAGGAAGCCTTGAAAGGAGTTTTGAATATGAGCGTTTTACAGACTATCGACCTGAAAAAGTATTATGGCACAAAGCCGAACATTACCCACGCCCTTGACGGTGTGAACTTCTCCGTGGAGGACGGCGAGTTTGTGGCTATTGTGGGAACATCTGGCAGCGGCAAATCCACCTTACTTCACATGATGGGAGGGCTGGACACACCCACTTCCGGCAATGTGATTGTCCGGGACAAAGAACTGTCGAAAATGAACGATGAACAGCTTACTATCTTCCGCCGCCGCAACATCGGCTTTATCTTTCAGAACTATAACCTTGTTCCCATCCTGAATGTGTATGAGAACATCGTCCTGCCGGTGGAGCTGGACGGGGACACGGTGGATCAGAAGTTTTTGGACGAGATCGTTCACTTGTTGGGGCTGGAAGATAAACTGAAAAATATGCCGAACAATCTCTCCGGCGGACAGCAGCAGCGTGTGGCGATTGCCCGCGCCCTGATTACCAAACCGGCTATTGTACTGGCTGACGAGCCGACCGGCAACCTTGACAGCAAGACCAGCGCCGAGGTGCTGGGACTTATCAAGCGTACCAGTGCGGAGTTCCGGCAAACTGTCGTGATGATTACCCACAACAACGACATAGCCCGTCTTGCAGATCGGATTGTCCGCATTGAAGATGGAAAGATTGTGGAATAAGGAGGTGAAAAGCTATGACATGGCCTTTTGAAAATGATACCAGCGCTATCATAAAAAAGCTGGCAAATCGGAGCATGAAAACAGACAAACGAAGCAAAGCCTTTCTGCTTCTCACGATTGCCCTTTCTGTCTGCATGATTTTTTCAATCGTTCTAATATCCGCAGGCGCGCAGGAAGAATTTAAGAATACACAGCGCAGTAAAGCGCAGGTTGCAATTCTGGGAATAACAGATGACCAGTTATCCGGTTTACGTCAAAACAAAGATGTTCAATGGATTGGCGAATATGCTGCAATCGGACTTTTTTATTCAGGCAATAAAACAATTACGGTCGCTTATGGAAGCGAAGATTATTTTACGCATCAGGAAGAAAAATCTTTGCAGGGCAGAGCACCGCAAAAGGCAAATGAGATCATGCTCCCACAGAATTATATTGATTTTTTGGGGAAGTCATATCACCCCGGTGACACCATTACTTTTGATGTAACCGGCACGGGGCATGAGGCAGAATACACGCTTTCCGGCATTTTGAGCGAAAGCAGCAAGAGTGATGGTTATTTCGTCTATCTGAGCAAAGAACTTGCCATGAGCTTAATGAATCATCTTCAAGTAACAGCATATACGCGGCTGAATACAGATGCCATTCGCTCGGAAACCCTTCTTGATTTTACGGATAAAGTCATTGAAAACACAGGCATTGTGGAAGATCAGGTATATCTCACGGAGTATTCTGCTGTTATGACCGGAGCTGTTCAATCTGGCATCCAGCTCCCAATCCCTCTGCTGGCTGCATTGACTGCGGTGCTGGCTGCAACGATTGTGTATGGGGTCTTTTACACGAAGATTGCGAAGAACGTGCAGATGTTTGGTCAGCTACGGACAATCGGAATGACAAAAAAGCAAATTAAACGGATGGTGAGAAAAGAAGGACTCCGGTATGCTTTTACTGGTATTCCTCTTGGACTAATTGCTGGCTTGTTGATTGGATTTATTGTGTATCCGAAGGGATTTCAAATCAAAACGGTTGCCATCTATGCGGTGCTGATTGCCATAGTAGGTGTTGTAATGGTGAATATTGCGATTTTCAAGCCAGTTCGAGTTGCAATGAATACTTCTCCCATTGAGGGTGCAAGATACCTCGCTTATTCAGGGAAAGCAAAAGCCAGTTCAAAGCTGCATCGCAATCTGTCACCCCACAATCTCGCAAGAATCAATATCCAGCGTAACAGGCAAAAAGCTATTTTGACGCTTGTGATGCTGGGCGTAAGCGGTGCGCTATTGCTGGGCGCATCTACGGTTGCAGGCTCTATTGATCCGGAAAAACAGGCAACTTTCAAACACTATCCTGCTGGCAGTATTCTTTTGCAGGTGAAAAATCAAGTCGGCAGTTCGTTTGATAAAGAATCTGAGCCATACGGAAGTTCAAAGCTGCAACTGGAAGAAAACCCGCTTGAAAGCCAGACACTACGGCATGACTTGGAAAACATTGCCGGAGTAGAAAAAATAACTGCATTTAACTGCGTCCATATGTCCATTACCTTCCCCGGCGGGAGTGGTTCTCTCACAAGTATCATGAATGATTTCCCGACACTGAACCGTGAACAACTGGCAGAAAAGCAAGCGGTTTTATCGTCTGGAACGGCAGATTACGATGATATGACCGAAAGAAACGGAATATTGGTTGCAGAGAATATTGCGAGCGTTGGCGACACCTTGCAGTTGGAAGGGCGTTCTCCCGATGGCAGCACGTTTAATATCAACGCAGTTGTTGCAGGCACCTATGACCCGACCGATTTGATGGAACGCAATCCGGTTGTTCCAGGCAGTCCGTATTTTATGATGACATACGATATGGCAAAGAATCTGACAGGTATAACAGATCAGACTGGCATCTTGGCGCTCAAGATCACTCCCAATCATTTTGATGAAGTTCTAAGCGCGGTTCAAGAAATTGCAGAGCAGAGCGGTAAAATATCGGTTAATACGATTGAACAGACAATTAAAAACATTCAGTATCGGTATAGTTCGTCGATAAAGGCACTATATATGGCAGCGGCGATCCTGTTTACATTTGGAAGCATCAGTCTTATGAATATGCTGATGGTCGATTTTCAGAACAGAAAACGGGAATTTGGTCTGCTGGAAGCTGTTGGGGCAACGCAGAAGCAGCTAAAAGCTATGTTGAGTCGTGAGATTGGAATTTACCTCGGAGGTTCGTTGGTAATAGCTCTTGTATTTGGAAGCATTTTAAGTGTAATTGTTTGTAGACGATTGGATGCGGTAAACCATTGCATTACGTTGGTATTGCCGTGGCTGTTTCTACTGGCGTTAGTCGTTGTTTTAGCAGTTATATATTTGATTTTCACTGCATACGCAAAATCCGAGTTGAAGAAAACAAGCATCTTGTCTGCCATAAGGGAGGAATGATCTTTTGTATAGACATCACTTAAAAGGTAGTTAATTTCAAAATAATATCACTCTGTTGATACAGCCAGTCCGTAAATTCTTTCGGGCTGGCTGTTCCTGTTTTTACAGCCTTTTTTCTCTGTAATGCTTCTTTCTTAAAGTCGGCAAAGGCAGCCTGTATTTTTTCCAGACGGTCAGCCGGAAAGCCTGCGGTATTTTTTACCCGGTTTATTTTGTTGCGCCAGTTCTGGCATTCATTTTTATAAAGCAGGTCATAGTTATTTTCTCTTGCCCTCTCGTCAAATTCCCGCTTGTTTTGAAGCGCCTGTGCTTTGCGGCACTTATCGCTGCACAGCTCATACCGCTGGCTCTTTGCCAGAAAATATTTCCCACAGACCTGTACTGTATAACATCTTTTCTCTAACATTTCTTTATCCTCTTTTCTTTGAAATATGAAAGAAAAATTATTCCTTCATATAACGAAACGCTCAGAGGTTGTTTTACAGTGGTCAAAAGCAACTTTTTTTACTTTTTTTCTGTAAGCGCAAAATAATTCGACGGATTGTGTTGCCCTAAAAATCAATCCATAATAATCATTAGAGAATGCAAGCATTT
>NZ_JBCOME010000052.1:0-28658 GCF_040924365.1 Ruminococcus sp. 1001136sp1_2201st1_G3_2201SCRN_220225
AAGGGCAGCTATCAATAGATGGTAAGCTGTTTTTTTCTCTGTCCTGACACCGATTGTTCACGTATCAATTTATCTTTGACTTATTCTACCATAGTTCATCGTAAAATACTATAAACGTTCCCTTTAGTTTTGTATCGCTTATATAACAGAAAAACCCCGGAAACCTTACGGTTCCGGGGTATCTTACGCTTGGACACATGTACCTTGCGGTACGCAATATATTTAAATTAGAAGTTATGCTATAATTATTCGATAACTGTAGCAACACGTCCTGATCCAACAGTACGTCCACCTTCACGGATAGCGAAAGTAAGACCCTGGCTCATAGCGATTGGGTGGATCAGTTCGATTGTCATCTCGATGTTATCTCCAGGCATGCACATCTCTGTTCCTTCTGGAAGGCTGATAACACCTGTAACGTCTGTTGTTCTGAAGTAGAACTGTGGACGATAGTTGTTGAAGAATGGTGTATGACGGCCACCCTCGTCTTTAGTCAGAACGTAAACCTGAGCTGTGAATTTTGTATGGCATGTGATTGTTCCTGGTTTAGCAAGAACCTGTCCACGCTCGATCTCGTTTCTCTGAACACCACGAAGAAGTGCTCCGATGTTATCACCAGCCTGAGCCTCATCAAGAAGTTTACGGAACATCTCGATACCAGTTACAACTACTTTACGAGTCTCTTCTTTGATACCAACGATCTCAACCTCATCAGATACGTGAAGAACACCAGCCTCTACTCTACCAGTAGCAACTGTTCCACGTCCTGTGATAGAGAATACATCCTCTACAGGCATAACGAATGGTTTATCTGTGTCACGCTGTGGATCTGGGATATAGCTGTCAACAGCATCCATAAGATCCATGATTCTGTCGCCCCACTCACCAGCTGGATCCTCAAGAGCTTTAAGAGCAGAACCTTTGATTACCGGGATATCATCTCCTGGGAAGTCATACTCGGAAAGAAGCTCACGAATCTCCATCTCAACCAGCTCAAGAAGCTCTTCATCGTCAACCATATCACATTTGTTCATGAATACAACGATGTAAGGAACACCAACCTGACGAGCAAGAAGAACGTGCTCTTTAGTCTGAGCCATAACACCATCGGTAGCTGCTACAACAAGGATAGCACCATCCATCTGAGCTGCACCAGTGATCATGTTCTTAACGTAGTCAGCATGTCCTGGGCAGTCAACGTGTGCATAATGTCTCTTCTCTGTCTGATACTCAACGTGTGCTGTAGAAATTGTGATACCACGCTCTCTTTCCTCTGGAGCTTTATCGATATCTTCGAAGTTCTCTACTACGTTTCCTGGAACTCTTTCAGCAAGAACTTTTGTGATAGCTGCTGTTAAAGTTGTTTTACCATGGTCAACGTGTCCAATAGTACCAATGTTACAATGCGGTTTTGTTCTCTCAAACTTAGCCTTTGCCATTTTAAAATGTCCTCCTTGATTAGTTGGCTCATTCTCTATAAAAATAGAGCGCCATATCGATTTTAAACTTGCTATCCTTGATTATATTGCAAATCAAGGATATTTGCAAGCTTTTTATTGTTTCATGTGAAATCCTGATTCAGCCTGTAGTTAAATCAGTCTTTCTTTGCCAGAACTTTTTCCTGAACACTCTTTGGAACTGGCTCGTATTTCTCGAAGAACATGGAGTAGTTACCACGTCCCTGAGTTCTGGAACGAAGATCTGTTGCATATCCGAACATTTCGGAAAGCGGAACATATCCACGGATCATCTTACCTCCGCCGATATCATCCATACCTTCGATACGACCACGACGGGAGTTGATATCACCGATAACATCACCCATGTAATCCTCTGGTGTGGTTACTTCAACCTTCATGATAGGCTCAAGAAGGATTGGAGCTGCCTTCTGCATAGCATCCTTGAATGCAAGAGAACCTGCAATGTGGAATGCCATCTCAGAAGAATCGACTTCATGATAAGATCCATCGTATACATTTGCATGTACACCAACAACCGGATATCCACCAAGGATACCAGCCTTCATAGCCTCTTCGATACCTTCTCCTACAGCCGGGATATATTCCTTCGGAATAGCACCGCCGACAACAGTAGACTCGAACTTGTACAGTTCTTCGCCGTTGGCATCCATAGGCTCGAATTTAACTTTACAGTGACCATACTGTCCACGACCACCGGACTGTTTAGCATATTTACTGTCTACGTCAACAGCCTTGGTGATTGTCTCTTTGTAAGCAACCTGAGGAGCACCTACGTTAGCCTCTACGTGGAACTCACGAAGAAGACGGTCAACGATGATCTCAAGGTGAAGCTCACCCATACCAGCGATAATGGTCTGTCCTGTTTCCTGATCTGTATGTGCACGGAAGGTCGGATCCTCTTCTGCAAGTTTTGCAAGAGCCTCACCAAGTTTGCCCTGTCCTGCTTTTGTCTTAGGCTCGATAGCCAGCTCGATAACTGGTTCCGGGAACTCCATGGACTCAAGGATTACTGGATGCTGCTCGTCACAGATTGTATCACCAGTTGTGGTAAATTTGAATCCGATAGCAGCAGCAATATCACCGGAGTAAACCTTATCCAGTTCCATACGCTTGTTAGCATGCATCTGAAGGATACGACCAACACGCTCTTTTTTGCCCTTTGTAGAGTTATATACATAGGATCCGGAATTCATTGTTCCTGAATATACACGGAAATATGCAAGTTTTCCAACGAATGGGTCTGTCATGATCTTGAATGCCAGAGCGGAAAACGGCTCTTCATCAGAAGAATGTCTCACGGTCGGGTTTCCATCCATGTCAACACCATCAATTGGTGGAATATCTGTTGGAGCAGGCATGTACTCCAGGATAGCGTCCAGAAGTTTCTGAACACCTTTGTTTCTATATGCAGAACCGCAGCATACCGGAACAGCTGTACACTCGCATGTACCTTTTCTCAGAGCTGCTTTCAGTCTGTCTGTGCTTGGCTCTTCGCCCTCAAGATATTCCATCATGAGATCGTCATCCAGCTCACAGATCTTCTCGATCAGTTCTGTATGATAAAGCTCAGCATCCTCTTTCATGTCTTCCGGGATATCGGTGATAGTAATATCATCGCCCTTCTCGTCATTGTAGATGTAAGCTTTCATTTCGAATAAGTCGATGATTCCCTTGAAGTCATCTTCTTTTCCGATTGGCAGCTGCAGGCAGATTGCATTTTTACCAAGACGAGTCTTGATCTGCTCTACTGCGCCGTAGAAGTTTGCACCAAGGATGTCCATCTTATTGATGAATGCCATACGTGGTACATTGTAGGTATCAGCCTGACGCCAAACGTTCTCAGACTGTGGCTCAACACCACCCTTTGCACAGAATACGCCGACAGCGCCATCCAGTACACGAAGGGAACGCTCAACCTCAACAGTAAAGTCTACGTGACCTGGGGTATCAATGATGTTGATACGATGCTCCAAAGCGCCTGGCTTCGGTTTGCAGTTCTCTTCCAGTGTCCAGTGACATGTTGTTGCAGCGGATGTGATTGTGATACCACGCTCCTGCTCCTGCTCCATCCAGTCCATGGTAGCAGTACCTTCATGAGTATCACCAATCTTGTAGTTGACACCTGTATAGTACAGAATTCGTTCTGTAAGAGTTGTCTTACCTGCATCGATATGAGCCATAATACCAATGTTTCTGGTTCTCTCGAGCGGGTATTCTCTACCTTCTTTTCCAGCCAATGGATTTTCCTCCTTGATTAGAAGCGATAGTGAGCAAATGCTTTATTTGCTTCAGCCATCTTATGCATGTCTTCTTTCCTCTTTACAGATGCTCCGGTGTTATTGGCTGCATCCATAAGCTCGTTAGCCAGTTTCTCTTCCATGGTCTTCTCGCCTCTCTTGCGGGAGAACATGGTGATCCAGCGAAGAGCCAGAGCCTGACGTCTGTCAGCTCTTACCTCGATCGGAACCTGATAAGTAGCTCCACCGATACGTCTTGCTTTAACTTCAAGCTGAGGCATTACGTTGTTCATTGCCTCTTCAAATACTTCAATTGCTGGCTTGCCAGATTTTTCTTCCATTCTGGCGAATGCTCCGTAAACAATTTTCTGTGCAACACCTTTCTTACCATCTAACATGATGTTATTGATAAGCTTTGTAACAACTTTATTGTTGTACATCGGGTCTGCCAGAACGTCTCTTTTCTGAGTATGTCCTTTACGTGGCACGTTACTTCCCTCCTTAATCATCCTGATTATCTCATCGGTACTCACGCAGTAAACTATTGCATGTTCGCACTGGTAATGGTCCTATATTTAACCCGCAACCGACAGGGTATATGGAATACCGTACAAATCTCTATAGTCTCCGCAGCAATACGGATGGATTATTTTTTAACTTTCGGTCTCTTAGCGCCGTATTTGGAACGGGCCTGTTTTCTGTTAGCAACACCTGCGGTATCAAGAGTACCTCTGATGATGTGGTATCTTGTACCAGGTAAGTCCTTAACCCTTCCTCCACGGATCAGAACAACGCTATGCTCCTGAAGGTTGTGACCTTCTCCTGGGATGTAGCTTGTTACTTCGATTCCGTTGGAAAGACGAACTCTGGCGATTTTTCTAAGAGCTGAGTTAGGCTTCTTAGGAGTAGCTGTTTTAACAGCTGTGCAAACGCCACGTTTCTGTGGTGCAGACTGCTCAACTGCTTTCTTTCTTAAAGAGTTATAAGTTCTCTGCAGAGCCGGAGCTGTAGATTTCTTAACAGCTGTCTGGCGTCCTTTTCTTACTAACTGGTTGAATGTTGGCATTCCATTTCACCTCCCGATTTATTTCTCCATAGATTGTTCTATGGGGTTTCCTTGCGGTTGCTATTATCTTAGTAAGCGCGGAAAAAAATGCCTTATTTCGCACGCTTTTTGATTATATCCTGTCTGCATATCTCTGTCAAGGTGTTTTTCATCAATTTTTCCTTATTTTTTCAAGGTTTTTACAATTTATCACGGTGAATTATAAATAGGTTTCTTCTTATTATAATGTATTTTTTACTGCTGTTCTGGAGCGTGTAAAAAAATCATTCCCGTGATCTGCATCACAATTTGTGGGAGATTTCGCTCGGATGAGGGCGCCTTAGCGGGCTACGGTAACCGAATTCGGGTGAAATATACCGCAAATTGTGACGCACATCTTGCAGAAAGCCTTTTTCAAACACGCTCTAGGAAAACTTAACTTTACATTGCATTCACAGCTTCACATTATTATAATAAGAAACAAGAACTTTTCAGCACCTCTACAGTACCTGCTTTTCGAAATACAATCTGCTGAATAGTCGAAAAAAAGAATTAACATGAACAGGAGTATACATATGTGTTTCAAAAAAGCAGTGGCTAAATCCAGTGGATTCTCCCGGATTTTTGCATTTGGCCTCATGATTTTTTCCGGAGCAGGACTTATAAATCTGTGCACTGTCTGTGCTGAGACCACTGACGAGCTTCAGGGACCGCCTGTAGCCCAGTCACATATAATCGGTATTGATCCCGGTCATCAGGGTCCAAATGTGGATATGAGTGACCTTGAACCTCTTGGTCCAGGTTCCACAGAAATGAAAGCCAAAGCCTCAACAGGAACCCAGGGAACTTTTTCAGGTCTGCCTGAATATCAGCTGAATCTGGATGTTTCTTTGAAGCTGCAGCAGATTCTGGAAGACCGTGGCTATCAGACTGTTCTTACCAGAACGGATAATGATACTGCCATCAGCAATAAAGAGCGAGCTGAATATGTTGCCGGACAGGGGGCCGAGGTTTACGTGCGTATCCATGCCAATGGTGCTGAATCGTCCTCTGCTGCCGGTGCACTTACCATTTCCCCCTCCTCTTCCAATCCTTATGTATCCCAGCTCTATGATGATTCCAACAGCCTTTCCCAGTGCATTCTGGATGCCTATTGTGACGCAACCGGATTTGAAAACCGCGGCGTAACATATGCCGACAATATGACTGGAATCAACTGGAGCACCATTCCGGTAACTATTGTGGAAATGGGATTTATGACCAATGAATCTGATGATCTGAAAATGAGCAATCCGGATTTTCAGAACACAATGGCATCTGGAATCGCTGATGGGATTGATGCATATTTTGCGGAAAAATAAATCTGGATTTATTGCCATAAAATAATGTCTCTTCCAGATATTTCATTGATTCGAAAGGAGAACTTATGAAAAATAATAGAAAGAAACAAACCTCTTCTTATCTGCTGGTTTTTCTTGGCATTGTCGCTGCTTTACTAATTCTTATCATTCTTTACCTTACTTTCTTCAGAAGGGACAGCCAGAGAAGTATTAATCTGGCAAAAAACGGTTCAGCAACAGCCCAGACTGAAGATTTCACTGACGGTGAAGCTTCCGGATTTACCTCTGGTGATGAAACTTCTGAAGGCGCCGACCAAAGCGGCTTTGTTTCTGATGATGGAAGTTCCGACAGCGAAGCTTCTACTGACGATTCTTCTGTCCAGGGACCTTCCCAGAGAGAAAATGCAGGTTCTGTACAGTCTTCTCCAACTCCGGAGGAAGTAACTGTTCCTTATCAGACTCCTGCTGCCAATACAGAACCAGTAGGTCCTTCCCAGTCATCCGGTTCCAACTCCGCTCAGACAACAAATGGCACTTCCCAGGGAAAAAAAGATTCTACCATGGCTGCTATTACCCCCGAACTTTCTGACGATGATGGCACCATCTCTCCCTCCCACGGAAGTTCTGCTTTTGACAACAAATCCGATGAAAAGATGGATACTCTGGTCTCTCAGGTTCAATCACAGCTTCCTGTTTCAAACGGTTCCTGGAGCGTTTATATCTGTGACCTTTCAGGCGGCTCAGAGGCTACGATCAATGATTCCCCAATGCAGGCAGCCAGCCTGATCAAGCTTTTCATTATGGGTGCAGTATATGAGAATTATGATTCTTTGTCCCAGCAGTATGGTTCTGCCACCCTGGATTCCTATCTGACACCAATGATCACCGTCAGTGATAATGACGCGGCAAACAGTCTGGTTTCCTGCCTGGGAAGTGGCGACAGCACTGCAGGTATGCAGAAAGTAAACAGTTTCTGTCAGTCTCACGGCTACACAAATACTTCCATGGGACGACTGCTTCTTGCCAGCAACGAATTCGGAGATAATTACACTTCTGCCTATGACTGTGGAAAATTCCTGAAAGAAATTTACCAGATCTGCTCTGGTACTACTCAGACACCAAGCCTTTTACATGCAGAAGAAATGTATTCCCTTCTGAAGCAGCAGCAACGTACCAACAAGATTCCGGCTGCCCTGCCAGAGGGCGTCAGCGTTGCCAACAAAACCGGTGAGCTTTCCGATGTAGAAAATGATGCCGGAATCCTGTACAACGCACAGGGTGGAAACGATCTGGTCATCGTCTTCCTTTCCCAGAACCTCTCCAGCCCGGGAGAAGCCCAGAATACAATTGCACAGCTTAGCCGCAGTATTTATCTCTACTATAATAATTAACCTTAATTCCTATGATACCAGTGTCAAAAGGTCAAAAAGCTGTTCGTGCTTGCACGATAAGGCTTTTGAACTTGGGACACGCCAAATATGAGAAAGTAGCGATTTACGCAGTAAATCAGCGGATTCCGAATATTTGGAGGATTGCGGGAGCAGCGTAGCTGCGTAGCAATCCGGGTATCAAATGGGTGTCAAAAGACCTTTTGACACCCATATCATTGCTATTAAAAATGCGCAGTGCCTCCAAACAACACTGCGCATTTCTATATTAAGAAATTGCTTACTCCTCGTCCCCATTCTCTTCATATGACATTTCCCATATCTCTGAAAAAACTGCCAACGGACAATCCGTCAAAAGACACATCAGAAGGAAGCATTCGTATGGGTTCACAATATAAATCTCGCTCATTCCACACTTCTTCAGAATTCTCTGCGCTTCCTCTATGAAATGATGGTATCTGTCATAGGGATCATCATCCTCCATCTCCTGAGACACAATAAAGAACTCCAGCGTAAGAAGATCAAACCGCTCTACCGGGAACTTGTGATTCAGAATATTGGTAATTCTCTGTCTGCTGAACCTCTTCTGGCTGAAATGTTTCGCCAGGATAGAGGCTGACATTTTTTTCAGATTTCCCATTTTATTGATAGGAATACCATTGCAGATTACCTTCTCCAGATCAGACGGAGTAATATTCTCCGGTTTCCAGACCTTAGCCCGGCCTTTCTCCTCCTCATCCTTCTGATACATGGCCGCAATGATCTGCTTCGCATGTTCCAGAAGGCGCAGGAACTCCTGAAATGCCTGACTCTTCTCATTCATTGGATCATCCCAGCCAGCTTTCAGGCATGCCAGATATTTCAGCAATTTTTCCTCTGTATCTATAGTAAAATCGCCGCTGATTACTTCCGCAACTTTTCCCTTATCTGCTGCAGGTTCCATGGATTTGTAATTCTCTTTATATTCCTCTGCCTTGCTGTAAGGAAGCTGCTTACTATAACAATACCAGTAGATCACTTCCTCTGGATTATGGAAATCAAAATCCTGCTCCTTCAGCACCCTTGTCAGAAAGTCTGAAACATCCTCCGCGCTCATGCGAAGCCCGAAGCCCAGCAGAAATATAGTCTCGCGCT
This sequence comes from Ruminococcus sp. 1001136sp1_2201st1_G3_2201SCRN_220225, assembly GCF_040924365.1. NCBI lineage: Bacteria > Bacillati > Bacillota > Clostridia > Eubacteriales > Oscillospiraceae > Ruminococcus > Ruminococcus sp. 1001136sp1_2201st1_G3_2201SCRN_220225. The sequence continues at coordinate 8,626 of NZ_JBCOME010000052.1, forward strand.
TTACTGAGGCCTGTGTAAGCCAGTTGTTCACCAACGCAGGAAGCTTAGTTGAAGTAGGATTCATAGACTTGGGTGTATAGGTTTCCCGGAAAGAATCAACTGCAATATCTCTGTATACCTCCTGAGGCACTTCCCCAAACGGTTCCTCAATTCCAGCTCTTTCATAGATATATCTCTTCAAATGATCTCCGAACGAAACCAGCTCCATCTCTTTATATAAATAATGAAAAATAACGTCCGCATCTTCATCCTCAAATCCGTCCAGACTGACTACCTGACGAAATCTCTGGGCGGCCCTTCTGGTAAATTCAAAATCCTTTACGGAATCAAATGCCACTGTCTGTTCAAAATCAAGATCCTGCATACGATTTTTCATCATAAATCACCTTCATTTTCCTATAATCAACTACTTAAATTGTGAAAAATTTTGCCCTCTGATTTATCCCTTCTTCTGCAAAAGCCAGGTTTTGAACGGCCGATTATCTGCTCTTACCTCGCAGAGAATGATCGTAGTATTATCTCTGGCCCCTTTATCCAGTACCCTTGTTAAAAGAGCATGGGCAATATCACGAATTGAGTCCTCCAGCTTCATAATTTCTTCAATCTCGCGATCAGATAACATATCTGTTACCCCGTCTGAGCAAAGCAGATAACGGTCCCTATCCTGATAAGGAACTGCCGCAATGGCAGGTTCCAACTTCATCTCGGTCTCCTCCACTCCCAGAAACTGAGTCAGTGGTGCTTTCCCAAATCTGCAGCTTTTCAACACATGATCTCTGGAAATCTGTGAAAAATTCCCCTTGGAAAACCGATAAATCCTGCTGTCTCCCAGATTACAGATATACGCTTCTTTTTTTCCAAAAGCAATCATCGCCATAGTAGTTCCCATGGCACTGATCCGTTGTTCCCGACCATAATCACATACAGCCTGATTCATATTCTTACAGGCTTCCGTAAGAAAAAGTTCTGGTGCTTTACGAAGCATCCCCTTATTTTCCCTATAAAAATGCTCCAGGCTGTCAGAAGCAAGCCAAGCAGCCATTTCCCCCTGGCTCTCCCCTCCCATGCCGTCAAAAACAGCCATTACCGGAAGGCTCTCCCGAAGCCTGATACCTGTACGGATTTCTTCTGTTCCATGATTACTCACTGGAAGGTGCTCTCCGCAGCACCAGAAATTGTCCTCGTTATTTGGTCGCACTTTCCCTGCATGGCAGGTATATGCATAATCAATATGATATGTCATTCTATTCCTCTTCGTCTGTCTGTCGATATTCCAAAGAATCACAGCCACTTCTTATATGACCGGTATCATCATTCATCTAACTGCTCCAGCGCATTTTTCCAGTATTTCTCGCCACGCTTGGTGTACTCAGTACTGTCATTCTCCTTATCGTGGACAGTTCCGTCTGTATCGTTCCAGCGGATCAGTTTGCCACGCTTGTCATAATAATATAATTCCTTCTTATTACCAGTCCATACATATGCAAAAAACAGACGTTCATCCCAGTAATAATACTCCTCATAAACTCCATCTTCGGATGTCTCCGGATAAATCAGCGCTTTTACCAGTTTCCCATTGCTGTCATAGTAGCGAAGCCGATCGCCTTCCTTGCCAACTTCCTTGCAGTCCGGAAGTTCGCTTACAATTGTATTCGCCTGCTCCTTAATTGTCTGAATTGAAGTAGAAAATTCATCAATTTGAGCAGTACTGTTATCATTAGCTTCCAGGACTTCCATAACGTTCTCCGTATTTTGAGCCTTGCGATTCTCATCATGGATTAATTTCATATAAACACCAATAATAATGCATGCCGCAAGCGCCACTACAATAAGGGAAACTGTCCATGGTGAAATCTGTCTTTCCTGGTCCCACCCGCTTCTCTGCTGCTTCTTTTGCTTAGTGGAAGAGGCATTTACTGACTGTTTCTCATAATTTTTCACTGCATTTTTCGCAGGCTTTCTGAGCTGTGCCTCTTCTTCCCGGACAGCTTTCTCAATCTGAGGGTCTTCTGCCACATGGGTGCGCTCCATACAGTCTTCCGGCTTCTGAGGGGCATATCTTCTCTGATCCCGCTCAAGTTCTGCCGAATTTGTCAGCTCCCACTGGGACTTCTCCCACTCTTTCTCTGCATTCACCGGTGCCAGACGAAGCTTCTCCAAATCCCGCAGCATATCTTCTGGTTTCCTGTAACGTTTCCCTGGCTCATATGCACACGCTTTTAATATAATGTGGGAAAAAGAGGCACTGGCATTAACTGGTGCCGGCATTTTCTCCCCTGCCATTCTCCGTGCAAGGGCAGTCTCTTTATCTCTGTATGTAATCAGCTGCTTATCCAGCGAAAGAAAAGGCAGCCTGTTCTGATTCATCAGTTTATATAATACAATTCCAAGGGAATAGATATCAATACTGCTGTCGTACTTCTCTCCCTTGTAAATCTCCGGTGCCATGTAGGAATAGGTACCTTTCTTGGACATATTGCTCATGGTATGTGCCTGTTCCCTAGCAATTCCAAAATCGCCCAGCTTAAAGTCACCGAATCTGGACACAAAAATATTCTCCGGTTTCACATCACGGTGAATAATATTCAATTTCCTGCAATAAATCAATGCCATAGCCAGGTCACAGCCAAGTTTGATCACTTCCTTCTCAGTAAGCTCCTTGCCTGTGCAGTAATCCATAAAGCTGGTAAGATATTCCATTCTTATGGAAATGTCCCAGCCGATCTCATCCAAATATTCCACCACTTTGAAATCTTCAAATGAAACCACATGGGAATTTCCGCAAAAATGCTCCATAGTATATATTTCCTGAATGCAGTCTTCTACCAGATTTCGAAAATATTCCCTGGTAGACTGCTCATTATTCATCTCTGAGCGTACGCTATCAAGTTCTCCCTTACTTGCCGGTATGGATATAATCTTGATTGCGGAGTAAAAAGAGCGGCCTCGTTCTGTCCGCTTCGCTTTATACACTTTCCCAAAGGATCCTTCGCCTATTTTCTCTATAAGTTCCCATTCTGGCCAGACGGAAACCGGAACATCTTTATCCATGTATGTTCTCCCTCCTCGAACGGGTAATGACTTTTTAATGGACTGGCAAGTCTTCCCCGTCACGATGCACAGAAATCATGGATTGCATGATTTTGCACCGCTATTCTCTGGTTTTCTGTGAACTACGTTCCACCAAAACGCCTCGCGGAATACTGCCTTCTGAATAGTTACATAAAACATTATATAGGAATCTTACCACAAATGATAGTCCAGGTTGTATTTTTCTCTATCTATATTTTTCCCACACAACAAAATACCAATCCTATTTTCCCTTACCTTCGCCTACGGCGGATTGTCTCGAGCAACATTTACCTTGCTGCAGTGTGGTCCTGCCAGACTGGACTTTTTTGTGTAACAGTAAGTTCCATAGAATTCTCTGTTACGCAAAAATCCCCCAAAGCAACATTTCTGTCACCCTGGGGGATTTCATATTTTATCGTTTATTCTTCACTGTCTTCAGAAGAATCCTCATCCTCAAATGTATCCTCATCCTCATCCACTGCAAGATCTGCCTCATCAGCAGTTTCCAGCTCTTCTGAGTCTTCCGCTACATCCAGCACATCCTGATCCTCGTCATCCATTTCATCGAATTCGATTTCTTCTGGCTCTTCCGGCATTCCTGTATCAAGCTCTACATCGCTGTAGCACTTCATACCTGTACCAGCTGGAATCAGTTTACCGATGATTACATTCTCTTTCAGACCGATCAGATGGTCAACCTTACCCTTGATAGCAGCTTCGGTCAGAACCTTGGTAGTCTCCTGGAAAGAAGCAGCTGACAAGAAGGAATCAGTTGCCAGAGATGCCTTAGTAATACCAAGCATTCCCTGTTTTCCAATTGCAGGACGTAATCCCTCAGCTTCCAGTTTCTCATTTACTTCCTCATACTCAAGGAAGTCAACAAGTGTACCTGGCAGGAACTCAGAATCTCCGTTATCCTCGATACGGATTTTCTTCAGCATCTGATGAACGATAACCTCGATATGTTTATCGTTAATCTCAACACCCTGAAGACGGTATACACGCTGAACCTCACGGATCATGTAATCCTGAACTGCACGAACACCCTTGATTCGAAGAATATCATGCGGGTTTACACTACCTTCTGTAAGCTCATCACCAGCCTCCATAACCTGTCCGTCCATGATCTTGATACGGGAACCGTATGGGATCAGGTAAGTCTTGGAATCACCAGTCTCCGGATCTGTTACGATGATCTCTCTCTTCTTCTTGGTGTCATTGATTGTAGCAACACCCTTGATTTCAGTGATGACAGCAAGTCCTTTCGGCTTTCTTGCCTCAAAAAGCTCCTCGACACGAGGAAGACCCTGTGTGATATCTCCACCGGCAACACCACCTGTATGGAAAGTACGCATGGTCAGCTGTGTACCTGGCTCACCGATAGACTGTGCAGCGATGATACCGATGGACTCACCAACCTGTACCGGCTCACCGGTAGCCATGTTTGCGCCATAGCACTTCGCACACACACCAACCTTACACTTACAGCTCAGGATGGTACGGATCTTAACCTGCTCAACAGCACCTCCGGTAATGTTGTCTACACCCTCTTTCATGATACGTGCAGCACGCTTCGGAGTGATCATGTGGTTTGCTTTTACAAGGACTTCGCCCTCTTTATTCTTAATGGTCTCGCAGGAGAAACGACCTGTAATACGATCTTGAAGGCTCTCGATCTCCTCCTTACCATCCATGAAACCTTTTACATACATACCGGAAATCTCTGCTCTGTTCTCACAGCAGTCCATCTCACGTACGATCAAATCCTGAGATACATCAACAAGACGTCTTGTCAGGTAACCGGAATCGGCTGTACGAAGAGCGGTATCGGAAAGTCCTTTACGCGCTCCGTGAGCGGACATGAAGTATTCCAGTACGTCCAGACCTTCACGGAAGTTTGACTTGATAGGAAGCTCGATTGTATGTCCGGTTGTATCAGCCATCAATCCACGCATACCTGCAAGCTGTTTGATCTGTTTATCAGATCCACGGGCACCAGAGTCAGCCATCATGAAGATGTTGTTGTACTTATCAAGTCCGGAAAGAAGTGCATGAGTAAGCTCATCGTCAGTCTTCTTCCAGGTATCAACAACCTCTTTATAACGCTCTTCCTCAGTAATAAGACCTCGTTTATAGTTCTTTGTGATCTTATCTACAGTATCCTGTGCAGCCTTGATCATCTCAGGCTTCTGCGGCGGCACGGTCATATCAGAAATAGATACAGTCATGGCAGCTCTTGTAGAATACTTGTAACCCATAGCTTTGATAGAGTCCAGAACCTCAGCAGTCTTGGTTGCTCCGTGAGTATTAATAACTTTTTCAAGGATCTGTTTCAGCTGTTTCTTACCAACCAGGAAGTCAACCTCAAGAAGAAGCTCATTTCCCGGAATGCTTCTGTCAACAAATCCAAGATCCTGTGGCAGGATCTCATTAAACAGGAAACGTCCCAGTGTAGACTGCACGTTGCCTGTGAAAGTGCTTCCATCCGGCATTACTTTACTACAGCGGACAAGAATCTTGGACTGCAGAGTAATTACCTGGTTCTCATATGCCAGAATTGCCTCATTTACGCTCTTAAAGAACTTTCCTTCTCCCTTGTTTCCAGGTCTTTCCTGTGTCAGATAGTAAATACCAAGGACCATATCCTGTGAAGGAACGGCTACCGGTCCACCATCAGAAGGTTTCAGAAGGTTGTTCGGAGACAGAAGCAGGAAACGGCACTCTGCCTGTGCTTCCTGGGACAGTGGAAGATGGACAGCCATCTGGTCACCATCGAAGTCAGCGTTGAAAGCGGTACAAACAAGCGGATGAAGCTTAATAGCCTTACCTTCTACAAGGATCGGCTCAAACGCCTGGATACCCAGACGATGCAGTGTAGGTGCACGGTTCAGCATAACCGGATGTTCTTTGATAACATCTTCCAGAACATCCCATACAGCTGGCTCAAGCTTCTCTACCATCTTCTTGGCATTCTTAATATTGTGAGAGGTACCGTTTGCTACCAGTTCTTTCATAACGAAAGGCTTAAACAGCTCGATTGCCATCTCTTTTGGCAGACCGCACTGATAAATCTTCAGCTCTGGTCCAACAACGATAACGGAACGTCCGGAGTAGTCAACACGCTTACCAAGAAGGTTCTGACGGAAACGTCCGGATTTACCTTTCAGCATATCAGAAAGGGATTTCAGGGCTCTGTTTCCAGGACCTGTAACCGGACGGCCACGACGACCATTGTCGATCAGGGCATCAACTGCTTCCTGAAGCATACGTTTCTCATTGCGGACAATGATATCCGGAGCACCAAGCTCCAGCAGTCTTTTCAGACGATTATTACGATTAATGATTCTTCTGTACAGATCATTCAGGTCAGATGTCGCAAAACGTCCACCATCCAGCTGTACCATAGGACGAAGATCTGGCGGGATTACAGGAACAACATCAAGAATCATCCACTCAGGACGGTTTCCTGACTCACGGAAAGATTCAACAACCTCAAGACGTTTGATGATCCTTGCACGCTTCTGGCCTGTTGCCTTAACCAGCTCTGCCTTTAATTCAGCGGAATCCTTCTCAAGGTCGATAGCCATAAGGAGCTCTTTGATAGCCTCAGCACCCATGCCTACGCGGAAGTTATTTCCGTAAGACTCACGGGCATCCTGATATTCTCTCTCAGTAAGGATCTGCTTGTACTGGAGTCCGGAATCTGCCGGATCCAGTACAATATAATTTGCAAAGTAAAGAACTTTCTCCAGTGTTCTTGGAGTCAGATCCAGGATAAGTCCCATACGGGACGGAATACCCTTGAAATACCAGATATGGGAAACAGGAGCAGCAAGCTCAATGTGACCCATACGCTCTCTACGGACGGAAGCCTTGGTAACCTCAACGCCGCATCGGTCGCAGACAACACCTTTATAACGGATTTTCTTATATTTACCGCAGTGGCACTCCCAGTCCTTGCTTGGTCCGAAAATTCTTTCACAGAAAAGTCCGTCTTTCTCCGGTTTCAAGGTACGGTAGTTGATGGTTTCCGGTTTTGTAACCTCACCTCTTGACCACTCTCTGATCTTTTCCGGGGACGCCAGTCCGATTTTAATGGCATCAAAAGTCATTGGCTGATATGTTTCATTGGTATTGGTTGATTCTGCCATGTATTCTTTTCCCCTTTCTACTCTTCGATATCATCGTAGGAATCGTCGATTTCGGATTCATAATCCTCTTCTTCGTCCTCGTCCACATCAACAAGTTCCTCTCCGTCAAACTCCTGCTTGGTATAGCCATGTTTGCTGAAGGATTCCTCTCCTCTGTGGCCGCGGGAATCTCCCTCGATAACTGCACGAAGATCGGTTTCGCCGTAATCTACATTCTCCATGATCTGAACTTCTGTCTGATCATCTTTGAGCACACGTACATCCAATGCCAGGGACTGGAGCTCTTTAAGAAGAACCTTAAAGGATTCCGGAATACCAGGCTCAGGGATGTTATCACCCTTGATGATTGCTTCATAAGTCTTCACACGACCGACTACATCATCGGATTTAACTGTCAGGATTTCCTGGAGTGTATAGGATGCACCGTATGCCTCCAGAGCCCAAACCTCCATCTCTCCGAAACGCTGTCCACCGAACTGAGCTTTACCACCCAGTGGCTGCTGTGTAACCAGAGAGTAAGGACCTGTGGAACGGGCATGGATCTTATCATCAACCAGATGATGCAGTTTCAGGTAATGCATGTGTCCGATTGTGGTCGGACCGTCGAAGAACTCTCCGGTACGTCCGTCACGAAGCTGTACTTTACCATCTCTGGAAATCGGAACACCTTTCCACAATGCTCTGTGGGCTTTGTTCTCATCCAGATACTGCATTACATCAGGTGCCAGAATGTCTTTGTATTTCTCACGGAACTCTTCAAAATCTTCTGTATTTACATAGTCATTTGCAAGTTCCAGTGTATCCTGGATATCATTCTCGTTTGCACCATCGAATACCGGTGTGGAAATATTAAAGCCAAGTGCTTTGGCAGCAAGACTTAAATGAATTTCCAGGACCTGTCCAATGTTCATACGGGAAGGTACACCCAGCGGGTTCAGCACGATATCCAGTGGACGTCCGTTCGGAAGGAATGGCATATCCTCAACCGGAAGTACACGGGAAACGACACCCTTGTTACCATGACGACCAGCCATCTTATCACCAACGGAGATTTTTCTCTTCTGTGCGATGTAGATACGTACAGACTGATTAACTCCTGGAGACAGCTCATCACCATTTTCTCTTGTGAATACCTTGGCGTCTACAACGATACCATACTCACCGTGTGGTACCTTAAGGGAAGTATCACGAACCTCGCGTGCTTTCTCACCAAAGATTGCACGAAGAAGTCTCTCCTCTGCTGTAAGCTCAGTCTCTCCCTTAGGAGTAACCTTACCAACAAGGATATCACCAGCACGAACCTCTGCACCGATACGAATGATTCCGCGCTCATCAAGATCCTTGAGTGCATCATCACCTACGCCTGGAACATCACGGGTGATCTCTTCCGGTCCAAGCTTTGTATCACGGGATTCTGCTTCATATTCTTCAATGTGAACAGATGTATAAACATCGTTCTGTACAAGTTTCTCACTTAACAGTACGGCATCCTCGTAGTTATAACCTTCCCAGGTCATAAATCCGATCAGAGGGTTCTTGCCAAGAGCAAGCTCTCCCTGAGAAGTAGACGGACCATCGGCAATAACATCACCTGCTTCAACGTGCTCGCCCTGATTAACGATCGGACGCTGGTTGTAGCAGTTGCTCTGGTTACTGCGCATAAATTTGGTAAGATGATAATCATCTTTTGTTCCATCATCATTCTTGATGCTGATATCGGTAGATGTGGAGCGAAGTACAGTACCAGACTTTCTTGCAACCACACAAACACCGGAGTCAACAGCTGTCTTTGCTTCCATTCCTGTACCAACAACTGGTGCTTCTGTGGTAAGAAGCGGAACAGCCTGACGCTGCATGTTTGATCCCATCAGCGCACGGTTCGCATCGTCGTTCTGAAGGAATGGAATCAGGGCTGTAGCTACAGAGAATACCATCTTAGGAGATACGTCCATGTAATCAAACATCTGACGCTCATACTCCTGAGTCTCTTCACGATAACGACCGGAAACGTTCTTACGAACGAAATGTCCTTCTGCGTCAAGTGCCTCATTCGCCTGTGCTACATGGTAGTTATCCTCTTCATCTGCGGTCATGTAAACAACTTCGTCAGTTACACGCGGATTCATAGGATCAGTTTTATCAATCTTACGGTAAGGTGCCTCAACAAATCCGTACTGATTCAGCTTTGCATAAGATGCAAGGGAGTTGATCAGACCGATGTTCGGACCCTCAGGAGTCTCGATCGGGCACATTCTTCCGTAATGGGAATAGTGAACGTCTCGAACCTCGAATCCGGCTCTGTCTCGTGACAAACCGCCAGGTCCAAGTGCGGAAAGACGTCTCTTATGGGTCAGCTCACCAAGAGGGTTGTTCTGATCCATAAACTGTGACAGCTGGGAGGATCCAAAGAACTCTTTTACAGCAGCTGTTACAGGTTTGATATTGATCAGGGACTGCGGGGAAATGCTCTCCACATCCTGTGTTGTCATTCTCTCACGAACCACACGCTCAAGTCTGGAAAGACCGATACGGTACTGATTCTGAAGCAGTTCACCAACCGCACGGATACGACGGTTTCCTAAGTGGTCGATGTCGTCGTCATTTCCAATGCCATATTCCAGATGCATATTGTAATTAATAGAAGCAAAAATATCTTCTCTTGTAATATGCTTCGGAATCAGGTCATGGATATCTCTGCGGATAGCGGCAATTCTGTCCTCAAGTGTGTCATTTTCTTCCAGAATTTTTTCGAGTACAGGGTAATATACTAACTCTGTAACCCCAAGCTCTTCCAGGTTCTCAATTTCTGGCAGATAGTGATGCATGTCTACCATTAAGTTAGAAAGAACTTTAATTCTGCGGTCTTCTTCACCCTGGATCCATACAAATGGAACTGCAGCGTTCTGAATGGCATCAGCCAGTTCTCTGGTTACGATAGTACCAGCCTCTGCAAGAATTTCTCCTGTAGAGCCCTCAACCACATCGTCAGCCAGCTTATGACCAACAATTCGTTTATTGAAATGAAGTTTCTTATTAAATTTATAACGTCCGACCTTGGCAAGATCATATCTTCTCGGATCAAAGAACATCGCATTGATCAGGCTCTCTGCGCTCTCAACTGCAAGCGGCTCGCCTGGACGGATTTTCTTATACAGTTCAAGAAGACCTTCTTCATAATTCGTAGAAGTATCCTTTGTGAAACTTGCAAGGATCTTCGGCTCTTCGCCAAACAGATCAATGATCTCTGCATTGGAACCAACACCAAGTGCACGGATCAGTACAGTGATCGGAACCTTACGGGTTCTGTCCACACGCACATAGAATACATCGTTGGAGTCAGTCTCATATTCCAGCCATGCTCCTCTGTTAGGAATTACTGTACAGGAAAACAGTCTCTTACCGATTTTATCGTGTGCAATGGCATAATAGATTCCAGGGGAACGTACTAACTGGCTGACAATAACACGCTCAGCACCGTTAATGACGAAAGTTCCTGTCGCGGTCATAATCGGCAGGTCTCCCATGAAAATCTCGTGTTCGTTGATCTCATCTGTTTCCTTGTTAATCAGTCTCACTCGAACCTTCAAAGGTGCGGCATAAGTTACGTCACGTTCTTTACACTGCTCGATGGTGTATTTAGCCTCTTTTTCATCAAATGTGAAGCCGATGAATTCAAGACTGAGCTTTCCGCCGTAGTCTGCGATTGGAGAAATATCGTCGAATACTTCATTCAATCCTTCGTCGAGAAACCACTGGTAAGAATCCTTCTGGACCTCGATCAAGTTCGGCATTTCCAGGACTTCTTTTTGTCTCTGGTAGCTCATTCGCATGCTTTTTCCAGTTTTTACAGAACGAATTCTGTTTTTTTCCATTGACGTTTCACCCCTGTTTTATTTTATTTATTACAACATCAGCCCGCTCTGCTGCATAAGCATAGTAGGCATATCTTGCCATAATATAGCATTCTTCACTATAGCACAACAAAAAAAGCCTGTCAAGCACTTTTCTGTTGTTTTTTCATTTGTTTTTTTATTTGTAATTGCTGAATAGTTATAATTTATTTTACTTTTCTCTTACTATAAGAAAGGTTTCCATATTTATCCGATAATACAAAGAGAAGCTTCGTTCCTTTTTTCTGTTTTTTGATAGAAATATTATATTTCTTTCGGGAATTGATGCTTCCTCTGCCGATTTTTTTATTCTTGTTTCTGCTCACTGCATAAATTGTAAGCTTCTTTCCACCCGCCGCTTTGCCTGTGATCTTCACTGACTTTCTGGTAATCTTAGACGCAGTGGGCATTTTCACGGAAATGATTCCAGTGCTGTTTTCCGCATAAATTGCATAAGTACTGCCATTATTCTCCAGACGGTTCTTTTTGTTTCCGGAAATCTTTGACCTGCTTACATATAAACCGCATTTTCTGCTGCCAGTAACCGCATTTCCATAAAGTTTTCCGGTCTGACTTGCGATCACTTGGATTCCTCTGCCATTCACATTCGTAATCCTGTTAGATTTTATAACAGCATTTCCAATATTTTCTACATATATTCCGTCCAGCATACAGCCTTTCACCTGATTCGCTGTGATCTGACAGCCCTCGCTGCCCCAGAGAACAATTCCGTTCTTTTTTCCGGAGGATATACGGTTCCGGCTTACTTCACACCCGTCAGAGCCATTTTCCATAAGAATTCCATCGCCGCCGATACCTGAAATCACATTATCCAGGACTTGATTCTCTGTGGATGGAGTCCCCAGCTTTCCTCCGTCATAAGCGTAGATTCCTACATTTTTACAACCTGATACCTGATTATCTTTTATCACATTTTTAGAAGAAGCAGACAGATAAATTCCCATGTTGGAAAAGGATGCAGTTTTTTGCAGCTTCAACTGATTATCTTCCACTGTACAGCCATCAGCAAGATAAAGGCGAATTCCATTTCCAGTCCCTGTGATCATATTTCCCTTTACCGCAACACCGTTTTCCTTATAAATACCTACCGGAATTCCCTTAGCCTGTGCTTTTGAACTGTCACTTACCCAGGCTCCCTGGACTTCAATTCCATATCCTCTCCATATGTTTCCATTGATCTGGCTCACTGAAGAAATAGAAATCTGATTATTTTTCACGGAAATGCCCGCATTCTGGTGGTTTCCTTCCATTCCTGCAACAGTTCCCGGTATAAGATGGGTATTCGGGAAATACATGCAGCTCACAAGCACTCCGCCGCCTGCATTCTCTATTATATTGTCCTCCACAGCAGAATCCACGTAATTCAGGCACCAGACAGCTCTCTTTTTCACATTTCGAAAGGTATTCCCCTGAATCACAATATTCCGGTATGGCCTGTCGTAGATCATGCTGTGGCTGCCCACTCCTGCAAACACATCCTCAAAAACGTTATCCGTAATCCTGATATTCTCACAGACAGCTCCGTCAAAGGGCTGATATCCTGGAAAAATATAATCCAAACATGCATCCAGCTGAATGCATTCCTGTCCGCCGCCTTCATATTCCTGCCAATATCCCCGGAATGTACAGCCAGTCACAGTTACATCTTCCGTACCTGCCAGCTCAAGAAAATGAGATTTCAAATTGTTTAGAAATGTTACGTTCTTCACAGTTACGTGTCTGGCATGTCCAATCCTGAAGCCTACAAAACCGCCTGTGCCTTCCTTATCTTCGACAACCGGATAATTCAGATCCCAGGTTCCGCCTTCAATGGTGATATTGTGATATCCATCATAACCTCCGGCAGAAAGTATGTCATCTCCCAGTCTGAGGACCACATGCTTATCTGTACAGGTTTTCGTCAGCACAGCCCCTTCTGCATAAAGAGTAAGATTGCTGTACATATGGATAGTTCCGGAAATCAGATAGCTTCCCTGCGGGATAATTACCGTACAAGGAGTTTCATCTGTAGCTCTCTGCCCCATAAAGTGAAGCACTGTATTCAAAGTTTCGGTAATATCACTTCCATCAGCCACATCTAAAGTCACCACTGCAGCGCCTTCTGGAATAGTCGCCAGAATCTGCTGTTCATTATCAGAAGGTACAGGTGTAAGCAGAGCTTCTTCTGGCTCCTCTTCAAAATCATTATCAGACTCATCTGCTGAAAAAAATCCCACCTCAGCTGTTCCGCCATAGAAGCCAGTCTCATCCTCTTCCATTTCTGGCTCAAGATCGCAATCTGAAAAGCTGTCTTCAAAATTCTCCGTCACATTTTCTGCTGATTCAGCATATATAACAGAACTGCCTCCCAGATATAAAGATACTCCCAGTAATGTTACAGTCAAAAACATTTTTATATTCATTCAGAATCTCCTTGCACAAAAAGAATCCTGATTGCAGGAAACTCCAACAGAATTTCCTGTTACACAAAAAAATCCCCGCAGTGGCCTGCACGACAGACTTCTGCGGGGAGCATGGTTCGCTTAAATACACCTAAATTATTTAAGAGTAACTTTAGCGCCTTCAGCCTCAAGTTTAGTTTTGATATCCTCAGCCTCTGCTTTGGAAGCGCCCTCTTTAACCATTTTCGGAGCACCATCAACAACTTCTTTAGCTTCTTTAAGACCTAAGCCTGTGATCTCACGAACAACTTTGATAACTTTAACTTTGTTAGGACCTACTTCTGTAAGCTCTACGTCAAACTCATCTTTCTCCTCAGCTGCTTCACCAGCACCTGCTGCTGCTACAACAACGCCTGCTGCTGCGGATACACCGAACTCTTCCTCGCAAGCTTTTACTAAATCATTTAACTCTAATACAGATAACTCTTTGATTGCTTCGATAAACTCAGCTGTTGTTAACTTTGCCATTATAATTTTCCTCCATTTTTAAATTTTTTGTGGAATCAATGATTCGATTCAGCGACAGAAACTTAAATTATTCTGCTGCTGGTGCCTCAGTCTCTCCACCCTTCTGCTCTGCGATCTGATTAAGCACACGAGCAAAGTTGGTAATAGGAGACTGGATACTTCCAAGCAGTTTGCCAAGAAGTTCTTCTCTGGACGGGATCTGGGACAATGCCTGGATTCCTGCCTGATCGTTGTAGTTACCCTCAACAATACCAGCAACTAACTCAAGTGCCGGATACTGTTTTGCAAATTTAGCAAGGATTCTTGCAGGAGCAGTAGCGTCTGTTGCAGAAATTGCAATAGCGTTTGTTCCATGTAAGTGCTTGTCAAGATCTGCACATGGAGTACCTTCAAATGCACGACGCATTAAAGTGTTTTTGTAAACCTTGTACTGTACGCCGGACTCTCTTAACTCTTTACGTAAAATAGTATCCTGCTCAACTGTAAGACCACTGTAGTCAACAAGAACAACAGCCTGTGCGTCTTTAATATTGTTAGCGATTTCTTCTACGATTGGTTGTTTCAGTTCTACTTTTGCCATGAAATGGTACACCTCCTTATAGAATTTGATATACCGCCAAAAAAAGCCTTACTGTAAGACAGCAAGGCTTAACGTAATTCTTACGAAAGAATACTTAGTCCTCGGTAGGCGTTTTAATCCTTATGCCTTACGGCACCTACTGTCTTCGGCAGCGTTCTGTAATAAAATACCACGTTCGATTTTATTTGTCAATAGTAATTTTAATTTTTTTACATCTGTTTTCTTACTACTCTGTACTCGTCCCCCATGCGGAAATAAGGGCAATCGTGATAGGTTCCTGTAATAAAACGATACATCTCATCTTCGTCAAGGTTCATATCACAAGTATAGCACTCGTAATCATCGTCGTAAGAATAGTTTACACAATATTCGCAGTTCGCCCCCTGCTTCTTTTTCATATTACATACCCTGCCTTCCTTGCGAGTATTTAAAAACATTCCCACAATCTGCACGTTTTAGAACGTGTTTGAAAAATCATTCCCACAATCTGCACGCCCCACTTTGCGGGAGATTTTGCCTGAATTCGGTTACCGTAGCCCGCTACGGCGCCCTCATCCAGTCAAAATCTCCCACAAATTGTGACGCACATCTTGCAGAAAGCCTTTTTCAGACACGCTCTAGAGAATTTCCATGGTCCAGGAAATCTGGCACTCCCTGCCAGCTTCCAGTGAAATAAGATTCTTCTGTTCCTCCAGATTTTCTGTAATTCCCTGTCTGGATGGAAGGGAACACCACGGCTCAATGCAAACATAAGGAGCATCCATGCAGGGCATATGCCAGAAACCGACATAAGGCATATCCACATAAGATACCTTCACTGCCTTTTTGCCCTTCGTACTGTGAAGCAGAACCTCTCCAGAGGTTTTCTCCAGCACAATAGCATCTTCATCAAAAAGATTATGACGAAGAGGAATCCGTCTGCCCTCCAAAAGTTCATAGGACTCCTTCCCCTCCACAAAACACTCCTGTGAAAAAAGAATGCGCTGCGGCTCACATGCCCTGGAAAATTCCAATTCATAATCCTCAAAGGAAAGTCCCTCTTCCATCGGAATATTAAATCCCGGGTGACCGCCGATTCCAAAATACATCGTTTTCTCATCCTTATTTTTTACCGAATAGAAAACTTTTAAAGTATTTTTCTCAAGCAGATATCGGATCTCAAAACGAAAATGAAATGGATACTGTTCCAAAGTTTCCCTGGTATCTTCCATTACAAACACCAGTTCATTCTCCCCTGCTTTCTCACAGGAGAAAACAGAATCCTTGGCAAAACCGTGAATGTCCATATGATAAGTCTTCCCCTGAAATATGTAGGATTTCTCCCATAATCTGGCAATATAGGGAAAAAGATTGGCACCATGCTCATTCCAGTATCTGTCATCTCCCTGCCAGATATACTCAAATCCGTCCTTATCTGTCACGGACCACAAAATAGCCCCTTCTGTGTCGGCCTTCACTTTAAGATATTCATTGCTGATCTCGTATTTCATCCCATTCCTCAACTTCCTGGCATCATATCGGGCCATGATAAAATCTCTTTGGCAATGACCTCTTCATAGTTGCCCTCAATATCCTGACTGCGTCCTGCTTCATAAATATTTGTCTCTGCTCCCCAGACACGGTCCTCATACTCCCACACATGGAATTTCAATCCTCGAAACAGAAAATCAAGACTTCCGCAGCCATCAATCTCTGTATATTCGTATTTGATATTCTTCTTTTTTAATGCATCCTGTACAATCTGTAACCGCATTTTTGTCACCTTCCTTTAGTCTCAAAGCGATACTTTTATGATCATTCTTTTTTCTGCTGACCATTATCTACATAAATTCTGTTCTTACCGGATTTCTTTGAAGCATACATTGCGTTATCCGCCGCCAGATACAGGCTTTCATAGTCGTTTCCAGCTGCAGGATAAGCCGCCGCTCCTATACTCACGGTAAAATGTGGTGTAGTCTCTGACTTTGCCAGAATATCAAGAATTTCCGCACCTTTTGCTTCAACAGCCGAAGCAAGCTCTGTATTTGTCATAAACACAATAAATTCATCACCGCCAAGACGACCGATAATATCCTCCCTGCGGAAATGTTCCTTCAAAAGTTTTACCAAAGTAATCAATGCAAGGTCACCTATTGCATGCCCCATTGTATCATTTACCGTCTTAAAATCATCAATATCGAGCATAAGCAGGTAACCTTTACACTCTTTATCCTGCATAAGCGTATTGATTTTCTGCTCTGCAGCCTTGCGGTTCAGAGCACCTGTAAGACCATCAACAGAGGCTTTTTCACGAAGATCCTGTTCTCTGGTCATCTCATCCTGAACGTCAGAAATCTTGCCCAGAAATGCCTGTGGTGTACCAAGACGGCCTCGTATCAGACGGCCCATCCATCGCACCCAACGATAATTATCGTTCTTATCCTTAAAACGGATTACAAAATCATCAATCTCATCAGAATTATTACCAATTGTGGAAAGAAGTGCCTTTACCTTCGCCACATCATCTGGATGAACCATTGTGAAATCTGTGTCATTGTCAAAAGGCCTGATCGGACCGATTTCCTTCAGTCCAAATAAAGTGGTTATATTTGGCGTAAATACCAATGTTTTTTCCAGGCAGTCATATTCAAAAAGAACCGTGTCCGAAAACTCCGACAAAATGTCGTACCTTGCCTGACCTTTCATCACTTTCTTCTGCTGCTTCATATAGAATCGTACTGTAAAAAGCAGCATAATCAACGCGCATCCAAGAAGCGTAAAAATAATCATGCGGTTTCCATTGATGAGCACTGCTTTATAATTCTTCATTTTGGCGGAACGATATTCTGAAAACAGAATACAGTCTCTGCCTTCCAACTTGGATGCCACCAGATAGATATCCGTTTTCTCAAGCTCCGTGAAAATATGGGGTGCTCCATAGGTCAGCTTTTTAAGGGACTTTTCCACCTGGGAAATACTGTTATCTTTCACATGCTGCGAATGAAGCACTGTCGCCACCGTATATTCAATGTCAAAAATCCGCATATCTCCTGCCAGGATTTTCCCATCTGAATTGCACGCATAGTGAAGCACATTCCCCTCGTCCTCGTTCAGAGCCTCCCAGGCTTCCTCCACCTTATCTGCTCCAGCTGAACCAGCCAGGAAATTCTCCATTTCTGTCAGTGCTTCCGAATGGGTGGATAAAAGTGATTCCTCCATAAGCTCTGTAAAAATCTTCTCTGTTCTTTGACGATATCTGCTCATAAGAAAAATCGTCAGAAACACCATCACAGCAAGACAGACCAGTCCGATGATCATTCCCTGCCGTTTCATTTTGTATTCAGGATTGTCTTTCACGCTTTTTTCCATATTAACGTCATCCATTCCAAGCCGTGACGGCTTTTATTCGTTATTTTTCAGTATAAAGCCTATATATTCTGCTGTCAAGCTTGTGATTTTTGGTCACTTTTTACAAGTCTTGTATTGGAAGGATACTTTTGTTTTATTCATAGGGTTCCATCTGCCGCTGAAATAATGTAAAGTGAATAAAACAAAAAGAAGCATATTGTGACCTATCATGCATCCCCAGGCAGACACAAGTCCCAGTCCAAGAAGATGGATGCAGATAAAAGTCCCCAGAATTCTTACACCCCACATTCCCGCTACATTGAAAATAAAGGGAGTTACTGTTTTCCCCACACCTTGCATCATGCCCTCGATCACAATAGGTACACCATAAAACGGTTCGGAAACAGCAACCATACGAAGTACCGTACTTCCCAGACGGATAACCTGCGCATCTGATGAAAACAGCCTAATCAATATCGGCGCAAAAATAAACAGCAGACTTCCGGAAATAACCATCAGTCCCACTTCCAACGGCACAATTGCCTTGGCAAGGCTGTTGAGTTTTTTATTGTCATTGGCCCCAAGAGCATTTCCTGCAAGAGTAGCCGCTGCTGTCTGCATTCCATATCCTGGAATATAAAAAGCAGATTCTACTGTATTGGCAATAGTATGGGCTGCCGTTGCAGTCTCGCCCAAAGAATTGATCATGGATGCAAATGCCACATATCCAAGGGACGTGGCAAATCGCTGAAACATATTTGGAACAGCCACCTTCAGACAAGGGCGCAGAACTGCAGAATCCGGCAGGAAGCTCTGACCCTTTGGAGATATATCAGTATGCTTCCATAATTTAACCGTAATTGCAATACCTCCAATGGTATAAGCTATAGCACTCGCAGCTGCTGCACCTTGAACGCCCCATCCCGCGCCTGGGATCACCAGTTCTTTTCCACCAATCAGCACAGTTCTGGTGGAATATATAAGAAAAAAGTTCAGTACAATGTTAATAACATTAAAGGCAACTCCTACCTGCATAGGGGTTTTGGTATCGCCCACTGCTCTCAGGACAGTTCCAAAAATAATGTTCGCAGTTCGAAAAAGCATCGGTGCATAGAGGATCAGGAAATAGCTGGATGCCAGTTTCTGAATAGAAGGATCTACCTGCATCCAAACAGGGACTTTACGGCTCAGTCCCATTGTCAGAATTGTAAAAAATATTCCTACGATCACAACTGTCAGCACAGCCTGTCCTGAAGCTTTTTTTGCCTGTTCTTTTTTTCCTGCTCCGATTGACTGGGATATGTATGCCAAAAATCCTATGCTGATCGCAGAAATCGTACTTCCAATCAGCCAGTTTACTGTACTGGTAGCTCCAACAGCGGCCGTTGCACTTGTTCCCAGGACGCCTACCATACCAGTGTCCATATATTGTACTGCAGTCTGCATCAGTTGTTCCAGCATAGTTGGCCACGCAAGAGAAAAAATAACTGGCAGCATTTCTTTTGTTCCCTGATCTGCCAGTCTGGATCTGTTTCTAGTTGATTTCATCTTATTTCTTCCTATTCTGTTACCTGTTATTTTATGATACCAGTGTCAAAAGGTCAAAAAGCCGTTCGTGCTTGCACGATAAGGTGTTTGAACTTGGGACATGCCAAATATGAGAAAGTAGCGATTTACGCAGTAAATCAGCAGATTTCGAATATTTGGAGGATTGCGGGAGCAGCGTAGCTGGATCGCAATCCGAGGTATCAAATGAGTGGCAAAAGACCTTTTGACACTCATATCATTTTATGAATTGATTTAAAAAATATTTTAACAGAATATAAAGAAAAAAAATAGGGTAAAAGTAAAGAAAAGGCAACAAAAAAACGATAACCAACCGGCTACCGTTTTCGTTCTGTACCTTCAAAACTACATACATGTTACATCCTAATGGAATCATTTTTCAACCTTGCGATTGTTGGTCAAGCCCTCACCCTATTAGTAACAGTCAGCTCCATGTGTTGCCACACTTCCACCCCTGCCCTATCTACCTCGTCGTCTTCAAGGGGGTTTACTTCTTTCGAATGGGACATCTCATCTT
>NZ_JBCOME010000053.1:0-27888 GCF_040924365.1 Ruminococcus sp. 1001136sp1_2201st1_G3_2201SCRN_220225
AATGCTTGCATTCTCTAATGATTATTATGGATTGATTTTTAGGGCAACACAATCCGTCGAATTATTTTGCGCTTACATGTAATCTACCTTATACACCCTTAAGTAGTGTTATAGAAAAATCCCCCTGCCAGAAAAGCGTGGTTCCATGGCAGGGGGATTTTTAGGATTATTCATTACGATTTACAGGTGATGTTCCGTGAATAATGTTACTGCAAACCGTACAATTATTTCATTCTGTTATTACAGGAATACATATTTCAGAACAAAGATAACAGCCAGTGCATACATAAGCGGGCTGATCTTTTTGTCTTTAGCTTTTCCAGTACAGACGTTGATAATAACATAAGAAATAACACCAAGTGCAATACCTTCGGAAATGCTGTACAGGAACGGCATTGCAATGATTGCGATAAATGCCGGAATCGCTTCTGTAAGGTCGTCAAAGTCGATCTTGGTAACAGAGGTCAGCATAAGGAATCCAACCACGATCAGAGCCGGAGCTGTGGCGAAGGAAGGGATTGCCAGGAAGATCGGGGAAAGGAACAGGGAAAGTGCGAACAAAATAGCGGAAACAAGTGAAGTAAGACCTGTACGTCCGCCCTCTGCAACACCGGAAGCGCTCTCAACAAATGTGGTAACAGTAGAAGTACCGCACATAGCACCTACAGTAGTACCAACAGCATCGGAAAGAAGAGCACCTTTGATTTTTGGAAGCTTACCGTCTTTGTCCAGCATGTCTGCCTTGGAAGCAACACCGATCAGAGTTCCCAGAGTATCAAACATATCTACAAATAAGAATGCAAACATGATAACGATAAAGTCAAGTGAGAAAACTCCTGCGAAATCCATTTTCATAAAGGTAGGAGCCATACTCGGTACGGAAATTCCATTGGAAAAATCCGGGAGAAGACTGTAGAAACCTGCATCTGGATTTGGAACATAAAGTCCCACAAACTGACAGAGGATTCCAAGCGCCCATGTAATAAGGATGCCCCACAGGATACCGCCTTTTACATTCTTTACAAGAAGAATGCCGGTAACCAGTACGCCAATCAGGGCAAGAAGAACAGTGATTCCAAGATAATTGAAAGAACCTTCTGACATGGAGCCCTTAAAGGAGAACATGCTTACCAGTGTGGAATCATTGTTTACAACGATCTTTGCATTCTGCAGACCAATAAATGCGATGAAAAGACCGATTCCAACAGAAACTGCGTGTTTCAGTGTCATAGGAATGGAGTTAAAAATTGCTTCACGTACATTGGTAAGGGAAAGCAGGATAAAGATGATACCTTCCACAAAAACAGCAACCAGAGCCTGCTGCCAGGAATAACCCATGCCAAGAACTACGGTATATGCAAAGTATGCATTCAGTCCCATACCGGGTGCCAGGACAAACGGGTAATTGGATAACAGTGCCATCAGGCAGGTTGCAATGAAGGATGAAAGTGCAGTAGCAGTAAAGACTGCACCGCGGTCCATTCCGGCAGCGGAAAGGATGTTGGGATTGACAGCGAGGATGTAAGCCATGGTCATGAATGTGGTAATACCGGCCATGATTTCGGTCTTCACGTCAGTGTGGTTTTCCTTCAGGTGAAAAAGTTTTTCAAGGTTCATAAATGTACCCCCTTCTTTTTACGGCAGCTTGTGTGCCGTTTTTTATATTTTACAGGAATGTTTTGGATGTTGCTTTGCCACGCCCGCAACGCGGATTCCTGCAAATTTCAGGTAGTGAACATTTGACAGAGGATAGAGCTTCGAAAAAATCTCTGCAAAATGAATATTATCATTTCAAGGCTTGTCACATCTTTGTGTGTTTGTTTATATATTTGGCTTTGTATTTAGAATATACAATTGTCTGATCTTTATACAGTCCATAATATCCGGAAGCCGCATAGCTGATAGAAACGGCGATCAGATAGAAGGACACCCCCTTAAAGCCAAACATTTCAAAGGCAATCAGAATAGAAGTAATCGGGCAGTTCGTCACACCACAGAAAACAGCAGCCATTCCGCAGGCTGCGCAAAGGGAGGGAGAAAGCCCTATCAGCTGTCCTGCCATGCATCCGAAAGTGGCGCCTACGCAGAAAGACGGAACGATTTCGCCTCCGCGAAAACCAGCCTTCATAGTCAGTGCGGTAAGGAGCATTTTCCAGAAGAAAGCCATATAATCGGTGTCTCCGGTCTCCACTGCTTTCTCAATAAGCTCAGCACCGGCTCCCATGTAATCCGTAGTTCCAAGAATCAGTGTAATAAAAATAACCAGAACGGCACCGGCCACTACCCGTGCATATTTATTAGAAAAAAACCGGCCGTAGAATCTGGCAGTCTCATTTAAAATAATACAGAAGACAATACTGATCACTGCACATCCAAGGGCTACAACGCCCATTTTCAGCCCTGTTTCCAGGGAAAGTGCAGGAATATTTACTACGTGAAAAGCTTCCGGCGTAACGCCCATACCAGCCGCAAAATGGGATGCGATCAAAGATGCGATCATACAGGGCATAAGAGCTGTATAATACATAACCCCTACACTGACCACTTCCAAGGAAAAAACAGCTGCAGCCATTGGTGTGCCAAATAGTGCAGAGAAAGCAGCACTCATACCACACATAACGATCACATGACGGTCTTCCTCATCAAGATGGATCCATCTGCCAAGAAGATTGGCAATGCTGCCACCCAGCTGAATAGCTGCACCCTCACGTCCTGCTGAACCACCGGCAAGATGTGTCAATGCAGTCGAAATAAAAATCAGCGGACCGGATCTCCAGGGCACATCATCCTGGGAACGGACTGTAGAAAGGACTTGATTCGTGCCGCCATCGTCTTTTCCGAATTTCTCATAAAGAAATACGATGCAAAGTCCGAACAGGGGCAGGAGAAAAAAGGTCCACAGATGTGCCTTGCGGTAACCGGTTACTGCCTTCAGCACAAAAGAAAACAAAGTACTAAAAGCTCCCGCTATACATCCTACCACCACTGCCAGAAGCAGCCACTTAAGCAGGTTCCCCATGTCACGTCTGATAGCTCCGGAGTAATAGCGAAATTTTTCCTCCGGAGTCTGCCTGTTGTCTTTTTCCATATTATTTTCGTCCTCTCATGTATAGTTGTGACTTACTCCATTTTGTCACCTGAAATAATTGTTTGATATTACTGGAAAATTCCTTTTATAAATACGAATTTATGCGTATTTTTATTATACTATATACGCTCAGAAAAAGCGACAAAAATTTTTGAGAATTTCAAAAATTGTCTATAATTTTAAAGCAGATTGAAAAATGGAAACATAATTTATTATAAGTTTCTTTTTATCGGGGAAAATAATGGAAAAATCTTTTTATACCGGAAAAGGAATCGGTGTGTGTATTCTGGATACCGGGATTTATGAGCATATAGATTTTACTGGCAGGATCTGGACTTTTTATGATTTCCTGGATTTTAAAAGGAGACCTTATGACGATAATGGACATGGCACCCATGTAGCCGGGCTGGTGGCAGGAGATGGCACTGCTTCCATGGGAAAATACAGAGGCGCAGCACCTGGCTGCGGAATCATTGCGCTGAAAGTGCTTGACCGTTATGGAAATGGAAGTCAGGATGACGTGCTTCGGGCTCTTCGGTGGATTCGGGAATACAGGCAGCAGTACAGGATCCGGGTGGTAAATATTTCTGTGGGAACTACCTGTAACTCAAAAAGAAACCATGCCAGGCTTCTGGAAAGTGTGGAGCAGCTGTGGGATGAAGGAGTAGTAGTGGTCACAGCTGCCGGAAACCAGGGACCAAGGCCGGGCAGTATCACAGCTCCGGGAAGCAGCAAAAAAGTGATCACAGTGGGCTCCAGCGATTTGTTGGAAGGGCGCAGTGCTATTTCAGGGAGAGGACCAACGGCGGAATGCGTGTGCAAGCCGGATATTGTGGCACCTGGAAATAAAATTATGTCCTGCGTGCCTGGAAAACCTTATTCCTATGGTGTGAAAAGCGGCACCTCTATGTCTACGCCTCTGGTGACAGGTGCTATTGCTTGTGCTTTGGAAAAAAATCCTGCACTTACCAATACGGATATTAAAACTATGCTGATGAATAGTGCAGATGATATGGGACTGCCTCAAAACCTGCAAGGGTGGGGGAAATTTAACCGCAGAAAGTTTCTGAAAATGTAAAAGCAGCCAATTGTGTGAAAAGGATTTCTGCTTAAGTGATTTGAAGAAATGTACGAAAAAGAATACACAAACTTTGATAAAGAATTATCACTTTACAGTATAAAAGCACTTGACGAAGTCGCTTTAAGTGAGTAAAATGGACAGCAAGAGTTCCAAAAGATGAGGAGGAAATATCTATGGAAAACAGACGTGTTTCTATGAATCGCCACACAAACCTGCTTCAGTTAGAGGAGCATATGTATCCGCTTGTGGATGTTACAACTCCCAATGTATTCCGAAATCTTTTTCCATATTCTGAAGTACCGAAAATTGCATTCAACGACCGAGTTGTTCCACATCATATGCCAGATGATATCTGGATCACCGACACGACATTTCGTGATGGCCAGCAGTCCAGAGCACCATACAGCACTGAGCAGATCGTAAGGATTTATGATTACCTTCATAAGCTGGGCGGACCGGAAGGAAGGATCCGTGCTTCTGAATTTTTCCTTTACAGTAAGAAAGACCGTGATGCTGTTGAGAAATGTATGGAGAGAGGCTATGAGTTCCCTGAGGTTACCAGCTGGATCCGTGCAAATAAGAAGGACTTCCAGCTTGTCCGTGATATGGGTATGAGAGAGACCGGTATCCTGGTAAGCTGTTCCGATTATCATATTTTTTATAAGATGAAAATGACACGTAAACAGGCGATGGAGCATTATTTAAGCATTGTAAAAGAATGTCTGGAAATCGGTGTTTCTGTCCGTTGCCATCTTGAAGACATTACACGAGCTGATATTTATGGCTATGTTATCCCATTCTGCCTTGAACTGATGAAGCTTCGCCAGCAGTACGGCATTCCGGTTAAGGTTCGCTGCTGTGATACCATGGGCTACGGTGTTAACTATCCTGGTGCCGTGATCCCTCGTTCTGTACCTGGTATTATTTATGGTATTATGGTTCATGCAGGCGTTCCTTCTGAACTGATCGAGTGGCATGGACATAATGACTTCTATAAGGCAGTCAGCAACTCTACAACAGCATGGCTGTATGGTGCGTGTGGTGTTAATACTTCTTTATTTGGTATCGGAGAGCGTACCGGAAATACACCTCTTGAGGCAATGGTATTTGAATATGCACAGCTTCGCGGAAACCTTGGAGGTATGGATACAACTGTTATCACAGAGCTTGCTGAGTACTATGAGAAAGAGATTGGCTACCACATACCGGAAAGAACTCCTTTCGTTGGAAAGAACTTCAATGTAACAAGAGCTGGTATCCACGCCGACGGACTTCTGAAAAATGAGGAAATCTATAACGTATTTGATACCGAGAAATTCCTGAACCGCCCGGTTGAGGTTGCCGTTTCCAATACTTCCGGAGCTGCCGGAATCGCACACTGGATCGACAGCCATTATCGACTGAAGGGTGACCAGAAGGTTGATAAGAACAGTGAGCTTGTAAAGATGATCAAGTCCTGGGTTGACCAGCAGTATGAGGATGGCCGTGTTACTGTGCTTTGCGATGCAGAACTGGAAGCAATTGTAGCAGAGACTTGCCAGAGACTTGGAATTACGTTAAAATAGGGTTGCTGTGGACATAGTTCACAGTTACCACAAAACATATACTAGGAGGTAATAATGGGTAAAATTCAAATGCAGACCCCTCTTGTTGAGATGGATGGGGACGAGATGACCAGAATTCTGTGGCAGTTGATCAAGGATGAGCTTCTTCTTCCTTTTATTGATCTGAAGACAGAATACTATGATCTTGGACTGGAATACAGAAATGAGACTGATGACCAGGTAACCATAGATGCAGCGGAAGCCACCAAGAAATACGGAGTTGCTGTTAAATGTGCCACCATTACCCCGAATAAAGCTAGAATGTCTGAGTATAATCTGAAAAAAATGTACAAAAGCCCTAACGGAACTATTCGTGCAATCCTGGATGGAACTGTTTTTCGTGCTCCCATTGTGGTAAAGGGAATCGAGCCATGCGTGAAGAACTGGAAGAAACCTATCACCATTGCCCGTCATGCTTACGGTGATGTATATAAGAATGCCGAGATGTACATTGACAAACCAGGAGATGCTATGCTGGTATTCAAAGGAGAAGACGGCGAGGAGAGAACGGAGCTGATCCATCACTTTGACACACCTGGTGTGATCCAGGGTGTTCACAACCTGGACAAATCCATTACCAGCTTTGCAAGATGCTGCTTTAATTATGCCTTAGATACCAAACAGGATCTGTGGTTTGGAGGCAAGGATACCATTTCCAAAACATACGATGGAAGATTTAAAGAGATTTTCCATAATATTTATGAAGCTGAGTTTAAGGAGAAATTTGAGGCAGCAGACATTACGTTCTTCTATAGTCTGATTGATGATGTAGTAGCTCGCGTAATGAAAGCAGAAGGCGGATTTATCTGGGGCTGTAAGAACTATGACGGAGATGTTATGAGTGACATGATTTCTTCTGCATTTGGTTCTCTGGCAATGATGACTTCTGTACTGGTTTCTCCAGATGGATATTATGAGTATGAGGCAGCTCACGGAACTGTACAGAGACATTACTATCGTCATCTGAAGGGAGAGGAGACCTCCACCAACTCTGTAGCAACAATCTTCGCCTGGACCGGTGCTCTGCGAAAAAGGGGTGAGCTGGATCAGAATCAGGAGCTTATAGAGTTCGCAGATAAGCTGGAGAAAGCAACCCTTTCCACCATCGAAGGCGGACAGATGACCAAAGACCTGGCACTGATTACTTCCTTAAAGGATGTAAAAGTCCTTAACAGCCGCGAGTTTATTCTTGCAATCAGAGAGAAGCTTGAGGCCATGTAATAAAACAGACAGCTTTTAAAAGTTATTTGAAGTAAAAATGTTA
Organism: Ruminococcus sp. 1001136sp1_2201st1_G3_2201SCRN_220225; assembly: GCF_040924365.1. Classification (NCBI taxonomy): domain Bacteria; kingdom Bacillati; phylum Bacillota; class Clostridia; order Eubacteriales; family Oscillospiraceae; genus Ruminococcus; species Ruminococcus sp. 1001136sp1_2201st1_G3_2201SCRN_220225. Next base: position 7,038 of record NZ_JBCOME010000053.1, read on the forward strand.
ATATTGTTATAAAAAAACAGGAACGGATTTCGAATATAAATATCCGAAACCGTTCCTGTTTTTGAAATAAATATGAAATGTAAGGCTCAAAAGAACAGGTCACTGGTATTTTATGCCAGCTCCTCCCATTTTTCATAAAGCCCTTCCAGTTCTTCTGCTATAGCAGCTTTTTCCCGGCTGAGCTTCGTGCATTCTGCCACATTCGTACAGATATCTGGCAGAACCATGGTTTCATCAATTTCTTTATCCCTTGCTTCCAGCTCTTCAATCCGTGCTTCCACTTTCTTCAGCTCATTTTCCCGTTTTCTCTTCAGAGCCTGTTCCTCTTTCTGCTGCTGCCAGGTGAGTTTGGTTTCAGAAACGTTTTCCTTAACTTCCTGAGCTGCGGTCTCCTGAGCAGGAGCATAAATCCGGGTCATCTCATCCTTCTTTTCCAGATAGTAATCATAATCACCGATATAATTGACAATGGCCTGGTTGGTCAGATCCATAATGCGGGTAGCAGTCTGGTTAATAAAATAACGGTCATGGGAAACGTAGAGGACAGTTCCTGTGTAGCTGTTCAGTGCTTCCTCCAGAATCTCCTTGGATGCAATATCCAGATGGTTGGTAGGCTCATCCAGTATCAGGAAGTTGGCTTCTGAGAGCATCAGCTTCGCCAGGGAAACACGGCCGCGTTCACCACCGGAGAGAGAGGAAATCAGCTTAAACACATCATCTCCTGTGAAAAGAAAAGCAGCCAGCATATTGCGGATTTCAGTCTCAGTGAGAGTCGGATACGTGTCTGATATCTCCTGGAAAATAGTTTTCTCCATATGCAGAACATGATGCTCCTGGTCATAATAACCGATCTGAACCTTGGAGCCAAGGGCAAACCGTCCGGCGTCAGCTGCTACGATTCCATTGAGAATTTTCAGAATTGTAGTCTTGCCAGTGCCATTGTTTCCAATCAGAGCCACACGCTCTCCGCGCTTGATCTCAAAATTAATATCGGTAAATAAGGTCTGTCCCGGGAAAGACTTGGAAAGTCCTTCTACAGTAAGTACATCATTCCCACTGATAAAACGTGGTTCCAGGGAAATACGCATCTGGTTATCAATTTCAATTGGTTTCTCAATACGCTGGATCTTGTCCAGCATTTTTACACGGCTCTCAGCACGCTTAATGGATTTCTCACGGTTAAAGGAGCGGAGCTTGGTGATAACAGCCTCCTGATGTTTGATCTCTCTTTGCTGGTTCAGGTAAGCCTTGTACTGGGCGTCACGCAGCTGCGCTTTTTTCAGGGCATAAGCGGAATAGTTGCCTTCGTACATTCTCATCTGGGCAGCCTCGATCTCCACAATCTTGGTAACTACCTTGTCCAGAAAATAACGGTCATGGGAAACGATAAATACAGCACCCGGGTAGTTGAGAAGATAGGTCTCAAGCCATGCGATGCTCTCCATATCCAGATGGTTGGTAGGCTCGTCCAGAAGGAGAATATCCGGTTTGGAAATCAGAAGCTTGCCAAGTGCAACCCGGGTTTTCTGACCTCCGGAAAGGTTCTCAATCTGTTTGCCGTAGTCTTCTTCTTCAAATCCAAGACCTTTTAAAACTCCTACGATTTCACTTTTATAAGCGTAGCCGTTTTCCAGCTCAAACTGGTGCGTCAGGCGGGTATAGCTGTTCATCAGGCTCTCAAGTTTGTCGCCTGCTACGTATTTCATTTCCTGTTCCAGAGAACGGATCTTGTCCTCCATATCCAAAATGTACTGCTTGGTGGTCATCAGTTCTTCGTAAATGGTGTGATGACCGTGGATATCCTGGTACTGGGCCAGATAACCGATCTTCTTATCCTTGGCAATGACCACTTGACCGGAATCCGCGGAAATCTCCTCCATGATAATACGAAGAAGAGTCGTTTTTCCCGCACCGTTATTGCCGATGAGAGCGGCCTTTTCCCGTTCTTCTATGTGAAAAGAAGCATCCTGCAGGATTACCTTTTCCCCAAAAGATTTGCAGATGCTCTGACATGATAAAATCATAAGTTCCTCCTTAAAAAGGCGGTTCTGTATACACAGAAACAGCATTATTAGAATGTTCAATAGTATATTATACTTGAAAAATTTATTTTTTGAAAGAATAATTGTCAAATCACAAAAAAAATTGCAAAAATTTGTAATTCTGCACAACTTTAATTGACAAGAAAATAACATTTCGGTATAATTGACATAGTGTTACGCGGGCTGCCGATTACAGGTAATGTTCCGCGATGCGTTTTTAGCGGAAAATTACAGGCAGCGGAAACAAGGAGGGGAACATTTTGGATGCAAAAGAGATCTCAAAGGCGGTAATTAAGAGATTGCCAAGATATTATCGCTATCTGGGGGAGCTGATGGAAGAGAAGGTGGAACGTATATCTTCCAACGACTTGAGTAAAAAAATGCATGTGACTGCTTCGCAGATCCGACAGGATTTAAATAATTTCGGCGGTTTTGGACAGCAGGGATATGGATATAATGTAGAATATCTTTATACAGAAATTGGTAAAATACTGGGACTGGACACCATTCATCCCATGATCATCCTGGGTGCAGGTAATCTGGGACAGGCACTTGCCAATTATGGAGACTTCGAAAAACGTGGCTTCCGTCTGGTAGGGATTTTTGACGTAAACCCGGTTTTGGAGGGGATTTCCGTTCGCGGGATCGAGATCCAGATGGTTAGCAGTCTCCCGGAATTTATCAGGGAGAATCAGGTGGAGATTGCCATTCTGACCCTGCCGAAGAATAAGGCTAAGGAGATGGCGAAGGTTCTTATTGACAATGGAATCAAGGCAATCTGGAATTTTGCCCATACAGATCTTGACGCCCCGGAGGATGTGATCGTAGAGAACGTTCATCTGTCCGAGAGTCTGATGGCACTGTCTTACAACTTAAGCCAGTATCGTAACGAACATAAAGAAAACAAAGAATAAAAGTCAAAGAGGACTGCTGCTTGTCTCGCTGAAGGATTTACAGGAGACCGGGCGGCAGTTTTGCATTAGGAGTGGCCTTATGAAAAAAGTTGTAACCTGCAGTCAGATGAAGCTGCTTGACCATGGCACTATTCATAATATGCATGTTCCCTCCCTGGTTCTCATGGAGAGGGCGGCACTTGCCACAGCAGAAGAGATCCGGAAATATCTGGAAAAGAAAAACGGTTCTGCTAATTTGAAAAAAGAACGGATTCTGACCGTCTGCGGATCTGGCAATAACGGAGGTGACGGCATTGCCATTGCAAGACTTCTGCATCTGGCGGGAATCCGTTCTGAGATTTATCTTGCAGGAAATCCGGATAAAATGACAGAAGAAACCCGACATCAGTGGGATATTGCCATGAGCTACCAGGTACCGGTAATGAATAACCCTGTATGGGATGAATATACTGTTATAGTAGACGGAATTTTCGGCGTTGGACTCTCCAGGGAGATTACCGGGAATTACAAAGAGATAATTGACCATATGAATGAAGCTCCTGCGTATAAAGCAGCGGTGGATATTCCGTCTGGCATTCATGGAGATACAGGAGCTGTTCTTGGAACTGCTTTTGAGGCAGATCTTACCGTAACATTTGCATATAAAAAACGTGGACTTTGTCTGTATCCGGGAAGAGCTTATGCTGGCAGAACTGTGGTGGCGGATATTGGGATTTATGACCGGGACCGTGATGGCAGTGAGCTTGCAAGCAAGGCTGCCTGGCATATGGAAAAATCTGACGTGAAAACTCTTCCGGCAAGAAAACCATGGGGAAATAAAGGAACATTTGGCAAGGTCCTTCTTGTAGCGGGTTCGAAGGGAATGTGCGGAGCAGCCTGCCTGAGTGCCAGTGCAGCACTTCATGGAGGTGCCGGGATGGTGAAGATCCAGACTGTGGAAGAGAACCGGATTCCTTTACAGAGCCTTTTGCCTGAGGCAATGCTGACCAGCGAATTTGATGAGGAAGCCAATAGGAAAAATTTAAACTGGTGTGATGTGCTGGTGATCGGTCCAGGGCTTGGAACAGAAGGCTCAGGAAAGGAAAGAATGCTTTGGTTCCTGGAAAACGGAACAAAAGCAGGAAAGCCTGTTATACTGGATGCAGATGGTCTGAATATTCTGGCAATGCATCCACAATGGATGAAATTCATAGGGAAACAGACCATTCTCACACCCCACATGGGCGAGATGAGCCGTCTTTGCGGCTTGGATGTATCAAAACTAAAGGAAGACCCTGTAGCCCGTGCTTATCAATATGCAGAGAAAAGTGGCGGTGTTCTGGTACTGAAAGACGCATGTACAGTAGTGACTGACCGGAATGAAAAGCTGTATCTGAATCTTTCTGGTAATTCGGGAATGGCCACAGCAGGAAGCGGAGATGTACTTTCCGGTATTATCGCAGCTGTTCTCTGCATGTATTTAAGCTGTGAGGAAGAACAGGAGCTTTCCTATAAAGCTGCCCTGGCAGTATACATTCACGGTCTTTGCGGTGATATTGCCAGAGAGAAAAAAGGATCTCACGGCATGACGGCGAAGGATATGATCGAAGCCCTGCCGGAAGTTTTGAAACTGGCAGAAGTTCAGAGTAAAGAATGAGAATTGTGACGTACATTTTGCAGAACGCCTTTTGGGGCATGCTCTGATAAATTTAGAAAATCGAGGAAAATGTTATGGAAAAATACAGCAGAATCAAAGCATTGATTTCTCTTGACGCAATCAGATATAATTTTGAACAGATGAAGAAGAACATAAAAGAGGGTACAAAGATCATCGCAGTGATCAAAGCGGATGCATATGGTCACGGTGCAGTACCTATTGCGAGAATGCTTGAGGAATTTGATTATATATGGGGATTTGCTGCGGCTACAGCCCAGGAGGCATTACAGCTTCGAAGAGCCGGGATCACAAGGCCGATTCTGATCCTGGGGCTGGTATTTGAAGAATATTATAAAGAACTTGCCGAAAATGATGTGCGCATGGCCGTCTGTGATTATGAGACCGCCAGGAAGTTTAACAAAGCTGCTGAAGAAGCGGGCAAAAAAGGTCTGATCCATCTGGCTGCTGATACAGGCATGACCAGGATCGGATTTAAGGACAGAGAAGAGAGTCTGGAGGAAATCCGCAGAATTGCAGCTCTTCCCAATGTGGAAATTGAAGGTTTATTTACTCATTTTGCAAGAGCAGATGAATACGACCGCACCCCGGCAATGGTTCAGCTGAAACGATATCTTGATTTTGCTGATCTTCTGGAAAAAAATGGAATCCATATTCCACTGCATCACTGCTCCAATAGTGCCGGAATAATCCGTGTACCGGAAGCCAACCTGAACATTGTCCGTGCAGGAATTATCATTTATGGAATTTATCCTTCTGAGGAAGTGGAAAAAGACATCGTAATGCTGAAACCTGTAATGTCACTGAAGAGTCATGTTTCCTACGTGAAGGATGTGGAGCCTGGGGTTCAGGTAAGCTACGGTGGAACCTACACGACAGATCATGTTACAAAGATGGCAACAATTCCTGTGGGATATGCAGATGGATACCCCAGAATGCTTTCTAATAAAGGCTGGGTTCTGATCCATGGAAAAAAAGCGCCGATCTGTGGCAGAGTCTGCATGGACCAGTTTATGGTAGATGTGACAGAAATTCCGGATGTAAAGACAGGGGATGAAGTGACACTGCTTGGAAAAGATGGGGATGAGGTTATCAGTGCAGATACACTGGGAGATCTGTCCGGCCGTTTTTCTTATGAATTTGTATGTAATATCAGCAAACGTGTGCCAAGAATCTATATCCGCGATGGGAAAGAGTGCGGCGAGCTGACATATTTTGACTGAGGATACCCAGAAAAATTGTGACGCACATCCTTTGGAAAGTCTTTTGCAGGTATGCGTCAGGTAAGAACAATACAGACGGAAAGGATTCCGTTACCGGCTTTTGCAAGAATCCGTAACGAATTGCGGGAAAAATACCACACATGTATACACATGAAAAAAGTTGGAAATACTTATTTTCAGAAAAGTAAAAGTAAAACGGAGTGTGAATTGTGTGGTAATTAAAAGAGGGGATATTTTTTATGCGGATCTTCGGCCCGTGGTGGGAAGCGAGCAAGGAGGTATCCGACCGGTACTTATTATTCAGAATGATGTAGGCAACAGACATAGTCCTACCGTGATCTGCGCAGCTATTACATCCAAAATGAACAAGGCGAAGCTGCCTACCCATATTGAGATTGATGCATCGGCCTATGGAATTGAAAAAGATTCTGTAATTTTGTTAGAACAGCTTCGCACCATTGACAAGAGAAGATTAAAAGATAAAGTATGTCATCTGGACGGTCCTATGCTTGTCAAGGTGAACCATGCTCTTGAAATCAGCCTGGAGCTTACATTCTCTTGACGAAAAGAAACTTTAGTGATATAGTTGTAAAGTCTCAGCGGCATTGACTGCCGCAATTGCACATTCGTGCTGCTGTGGAATAAGGAAGCAGCAGTATGTTTTCGTTACTGCGAAGGTAATAAGCAGTAACGCTGTCTAGGAGGAACAAAGGTTTAATATATGGAATCTGGCAGTAGTATGCCCCTGGCGGGCTTTGTCATTTTATTATTGCTTTTGTGGCTGAATGGTATTTTTTATGGATTTTCAGCTGCAGTGCACAATCTGAGCGAAAACGAAGTGGAGAAACGGGCGCAGGAAGGAGATAAGAAAGCAGTCTTTCTTCTTTCCCTGATCAACAATCCTGTTTCATTTGTCAATGCGATTCCGCTGATTGTTATGGCTTCCGGAGTCTGTTTCGGAGCATTTATCGTTCCATGGGCTACCGAGACCTTTCATCCCTACATAAAGCATTTGGCTGCATTGATCCTGGTGCTTGCACTGGTGATCATTCTGCTTGCGTCTCTTGGTATTCTTACATTCAGGAGAATCGGAACCTATCACCCGGAAAAATATGCATATCGGTATATGAAGATTGTAGGATTTTTTACCAGGATCCTGTATCCTTTTACTATGTGCGTAACCTTTATTGCCAAGCTGGCAGCAAGGCCATTTGGTGTTGCTTTTAATCAGTCAGAGGATCCGGTGACGGAGGAAGAGATCATTTCCATTGTAGATGAAGCCCATGAGCAAGGTGTCATTGAGGAAAACGAAGCAGAGATGATCCAGAATATCATGGAGTTTACGGACACTGAAGCCAAGGACATTATGACGCATCGCAAGAATGTGATCGCATTTGATGAGGAGGACAATCTTCAGACCATTGTGGATACCATGCTTGAGGAAGGAAATTCCCGTTATCCTGTATTTAGAGAGACAATAGATAATATAGTAGGAATTATTCATTATAAAGATGCTTTGAAATTCCTTACCAGGAATTCCTGGGCGAAGTTCAAACCTCTTAAGGATCTGCCGGGATTGATCAGGGAAGCTTCTTTTATTCCGGAGACAAGGGGAATTAGTGATCTTTTCAAATCCATGCAGATGAAGAAAATTCATATGGCAGTGGTAGTGGACGAGTATGGACAGACTTCAGGAATTGTCTCAATGGAAGATATTCTGGAGGAAATCGTAGGAGATATTCTGGATGAATACGATGAAGACGACAGTACGTTCCGGACGCAGAAGGATAACAGTGTGATCATTGACGCACTGGCGTATCTGGAAGATGTAGCAGAAGAGCTTGGAATTGATTTCGGTAAAGTGGAATTTGAGACCTTAAATGGTTATCTGACGAATCTTCTTGGACATATTCCCACAGAAGATGATCTGGATAAAGAAATTGTTGTAAACGGCTACCGTTTCAGAATTCTTTCCCTTGGCAACAAAACCATCGGAAAGGTGCGGGCCGAAAAGATAAAAAAAGAACCAAAAGGAGAGGATAAGAAATGTCAGGACATTCAAAATTCGCAAACATAAAGCACAAGAAAGAAAAAAACGATGCTAAAAAAGGAAAAATCTTTACCATCATCGGTCGTGAGATCGTAATGGCTGTTAAAGCAGGTGGTCCGGATCCGAACAACAATGGTAAGCTTCGTGACGTTATTGCAAAGGCAAAGGCAAACAACATGCCAAACGATACCATCGAGCGTGGTATTAAGAAAGCAGCCGGTGCTGATTCCGCAGACAGTTACGAGAAAGCTGTATACGAAGGATATGGTCCGAATGGTGTTGCCATCATCGTTGAGACTCTGACTGATAACAAGAACCGTACAGCCAGCAACGTAAGAAACGCTTTTACAAAGGGTAACGGAAGCATTGGAACCCAGGGCTGTGTATCCTATATGTTCGATCAGAAGGGTCAGATCATCATCGACAAGGAAGAGTGCGAGATGGACGCTGACGAACTGATGATGACCGCTCTTGATGCAGGTGCTGAGGATTTCAATGAAGAAGAGGACAGCTATGAAGTTCTCACTGCTCCGGATGATTTAGGCGCAGTACGCGAGGCTCTTGAGGCCGCAGGTGTTCCGCTTCTTGAGGCACAGGTTGCCATGATCCCGCAGACAACTGTTGAACTGACAGATGAGAAATCCCTTAAGGATATCCAGAGAATCCTTGATCTTCTGGATGATGACGACGATGTAACAGATGTATGGCATAACTGGGACGAATAATTTAATCAGATTTGCAGATACTACCTCCATACGATTGTATGGAGGTATTTTTATGCAGCAAAGAGAGGATAATGAAGCCGAAAGCGAAAAAAAAGAATCTGTGGAAAAAGAAGAACAGCAAAATAAGCAGATCCGTGATATGGGACAGGTTATTTTAAATGAGAATTCTAATAAATATAAAGTGGAACTTCTGACGATCATCGGTGAGGTAGAGGGGCACGAATCGGCGCCGTCTCACAGCAAAACTACAAAATACGAGCATGTTTTGCCAAAACTTGCCATGATCGAGGATGACAAGTCTGTGGACGGACTTCTGGTTTTGCTTAATACTGTGGGCGGTGACGTGGAAGCTGGTCTTGCCATTGCAGAGATGATCGCCTCTTTAAGCGTGCCAACAGTGTCCCTGGTACTTGGCGGCGGTCACTCCATTGGTGTTCCCATGGCTGTATCCGCAGATTATTCTTTTGTAGTTCCCAGTGCCACCATGGTGATCCATCCTGTTCGCACAAATGGCATGTTTATTGGTGTTGCCCAGTCCTACCGCAACATAGAGAAAATCCAGGACCGGATCACCACCTTTATTTCCAGTCATACCCACGTGCCCCAGGAAAGACTGGAAGAACTGATGCTGGACACTACGCAGCTGGTAAAAGATGTGGGAACTATGTTAGAAGGTCCGGAGGCAGTGAAAGAAGGTCTGATAGATGAAGTTGGAGGAATGAAAGAAGCTCTTGGAAAATTATATGAATTAATTGGTGAAGAGAAAAGCAAATCCCCCGAAAAATGAAAAATTATACATTTTTTGGAAAAATATAAGAAAAACAGGAGAATTTTATTTTACTAACCTGTCTTTTTGTGCTATAGTGTTATAGGATATGACCGACACAAGTGTCCATACAGCGGACATATACATGAAGTGACGGTTAAATATAGGTTACTGCCCGCGGAGTGAGCAGCAACAAATATAGTACTTCAGGAGGGAACTATGTATAAGATACTCAACGCAGAGAAACTTTCTGCAAATGTTTTTCTTATGGATGTGGAAGCTCCTCGTGTGGCTAAGCATTGTCTGCCTGGCCAGTTCGTCATCGTGAAGATGGACGAAGTAGGAGAGAGAATTCCGCTTACAATCTGCGACTATGATGCAGAGAAAGGTACTGTAACAATCGTTTTCCAGCCGGCTGGTGCTTCAACAACCAGAATGGCCCAGCTGAAAGCAGGCGATTACTTCGAAGATTTTGTTGGACCTCTGGGACAGCCATCTGAACTTTGCCATGAAGATCTCGAAGAGCTTAAGAAGAAAAAAATCGTTTTCGTAGCAGGTGGTGTTGGTACAGCTCCTGTATATCCTCAGGTGAAATGGCTTCACGAGCATGGCATTACCGCTGATGCGATCGTTGGTGCCAAGACAAAGGATCTCCTTATTCTTGAGGACAAGATGAAAGAAGTATGTAATCTGTATGTTACTACAGATGATGGTTCTTATGTACGTAAAGGTATGGGTACAGATGTACTTCGTGACCTTGTGCAGAACCAGGGCAAAGAGTATGATCTCTGCGTTGCAATCGGACCGATGATCATGATGAAATTTGTCTGCCTGTTAACAAAAGAACTGAACATTCCTACAGTTGTCAGCATGAACCCGATCATGGTAGACGGAACCGGTATGTGCGGAGCCTGTCGTTTAATGGTTGGAGGCGAAGTGAAATTTGCCTGCGTAGACGGACCGGAATTTGATGGACATAAAGTTGATTTCGACCTTGCCATGAAGAGACAGCAGATGTATAAGACCGAAGAGGGACGTGCTCTTCTGAAGCTTCAGGAAGGCGATACCCATCACGGCGGATGCGGACATTGTGGAGGTGACAAATAATGGCAGATGTATTAAAGAAAGTACCAGTCAGAGAGCAGGCTCCTAAGGTTCGTGCTACTAACTTTGAAGAGGTTTGCCTTGGTTACAATAAAGAAGAGGCAATGGAAGAAGCAAACAGATGCCTTGGCTGTAAGAAAGCAAAATGTATGGAAGGATGCCCGGTATCTATCAATATCCCAGGCTTCGTTCATGAAGTAAAAGAAGGAAACTTTGAAAAAGCTTACCAGATTATCGGTGAGTCCAGTGCTCTTCCGGCTGTCTGCGGACGTGTATGTCCTCAGGAGACACAGTGCGAGGGTAAATGTATCCGTGGTCTGAAAGGGGAAGCTGTTTCCATTGGTAAACTGGAGCGTTTCGTTGCTGACTGGGCGAAGGAGAATGGTATTAAGCCAGTTCCGGCTGCACAGAAGAACGGACATAAAGTTGCAGTTATCGGTTCCGGACCTTCCGGACTTACCTGCGCCGGAGATCTTGCAAAGATGGGTTACGATGTAACAATTTTCGAGGCACTTCACAAAGCAGGTGGAGTTCTTGTTTATGGTATTCCGGAATTCCGTCTTCCAAAAGACAAAGTAGTTGCTGCAGAGGTTGAGAACGTAAAATCTCTGGGTGTTAAGATTGAGACCAACGTTATCATTGGTAAATCCGTAACAATCGATGAGCTTCTTAAAGATGAGGGATTTGAGGCTGTATTTATCGGATCCGGTGCCGGACTTCCTATGTTCATGGGAATCCCGGGTGAGCAGGCTAACGGTGTATTCTCCGCTAACGAGTACCTGACACGTAACAACCTTATGAAAGCATTCCGTGAGGATTATGATACTCCGATCGCACATGGCAAGAAGGTTGCTGTTGTTGGTGGTGGTAACGTTGCTATGGACGCTGCAAGAACTGCACTTCGTCTTGGCGCAGAGGTACATATTATTTATCGTCGTTCAGAAGCAGAGCTGCCTGCACGTAAAGAGGAAGTTCATCACGCAAAAGAAGAGGGCGTACAGTTTGATCTTCTCTGCAATCCTGTTGAGATCCTTACAGATGACAAAGACTGGGTAACCGGTATTAAATGTATCCGTATGGAGCTTGGCGAGCCGGACGCTTCCGGAAGAAGACGCCCTGTTGAGATTCCTGGTTCTGAGTTTACCATCGACGTTGATACTGTTATCATGTCCCTTGGTACAAGCCCGAACCCGCTGATTTCTTCTACAACCATCGGTCTTGATGTAAACAAGAGAAAATGTATCATTGCTGACGAAGAGTTTGGTAAGACTTCAAAAGAAGGCGTATATGCTGGTGGAGATGCTGTTACAGGTGCTGCCACTGTTATCCTTGCTATGGGAGCAGGTAAAGCAGGTGCACGCGGCATCGATGAGTATATTAAGAGCAAATATGCAAAATAAAAGCTGCTGGCCGCAAAATGGACAGTAACAAATAATATGCACTTTTTTGCTGAGAAGTAAGAAGGTGTGAGTTCCCTGTCTGGGATTTCGGTTTGAAATCTCAGGCAGGGTTTTTTCTATATATTAGAGCGTGTTTGAAAAATAATTCCTGCAATCTCACGCCCCACAGACAAAACAGTCGTTCGATTAAAGTTGTATCTTTGCCGGCTTTGTGATATAATAGGTACACTTGGCGGGCTTTCGCGGCCTGTCTTATCCCAAAGAAAAGGAAATATTGAATATGTCAGTTTTACAGGCGATTTTATTAGGAATTGTTCAGGGGATCACGGAGTTTCTTCCTGTGAGCAGTTTCGGACATCTGGCAGCCATAGAAAATGCAATGGGAATTACACGAAACACTGCAGTCCTTTTTGAAGTGCTTCTTCACATGGGCACGATGGTGGCAGTTTTTTTTGCATTCCATGAAGATCTCCGCCGGATCGGAGAGGAACTTCTGGGCATGATCATGGATATAATCGGGAATGTAAATATCTATTTTCACAATAGGAAAACCGGTGACAATCTCCACTATGCCAGAGTGGTGCACGGAACATACCGTAAATTTACAGCGATTATGGCTGTATCATTTATTCCCACAGCATTGCTTGGATACATTTGCAGAAGACTGGTGACAAGAGCGGCGATTTCCCCGCTTCTTCCAGGAGCATGTATCCTTGTGACAGGAGTGTTTCTTCTTGTGACAGACCTCAGTAATATCGGTGGAATCAAGACACCGAAAGATGTGACTTATGACAATGCCATGTGGATTGGAATTTGTCAGGGGATTTCCGTATTTCCAGGTATATCCAGATGTGGAATGACGATTTGTGCAGGCTTATTATGCGGTTTCAGCAGGAAATTTGCAGTGAAATATTCTTATCTTATCAGCATTCCGGCAGTTCTAGGCTCTCTTTTTCTGGAGCTTGGACAGTTTACCACGCCAAAGATGAGTGTGTCTCTTGGATTTACCTATGTCTTTGGTATGATCGTGGCGGGAGTAGTTGGATATTTTATGATACGCAATCTGCTCCGCATTTTGCAGCATGCGAAACTGCGCTATTTCGCATTTTACTGTTTTGTGGCAGGAGCCATAGCGCTTATTAGCAATTTTGCATAACTGTCCGGCAGGAAAGCTTACAGAAACACGGATCGGTTACAAATTTGCCTGATGAAGGGGGAACTTTTTAATGGCAGCGTCTAATACGCCGAAGAAATCAACAACCAAACGTGGTACATCCGCGAAGAAAAAATCTTCCGCACGTACCCAGTCTAAAAAGAATACAGCAGGAAAGCAGTCAATATCCAGCGGCTTTCAGACGGAAATCATACTTCTGGTGCTGATGGCGGCAGCGATCATTCTTATGGTAAGTTGTGTCGGACTTGGTGGAAATGTCGGAGGAAGCATCAGCAAGGTACTCATGGGAGTAATGGGACTGATGGCTTATATTTTTCCCGTTGTACTTTTTATTATGGCAGCATTTCTGATCTCCAATAAGGGAAATGTGCTTGCTTATAAAAAAACAGCCGCCGCCGCAGTTCTGTTTCTGATCTGCTGTGGACTGGCACAGCTTTTTACAGAAGGCTATACAGAGAGTACAACTCTTGCAGAATATTACAGGATCAGTTCTGAGTATCGTACTGGTGGCGGAGCCATTGGAGGCGCAATCTGTATTTCTACAATCTCCGCATTTGGAACCATCGGTGCTTATGTGATCATTGTACTTGTGATCCTTGTATGTTTGATCCTGATCACGCAGCATTCTTTCCTGGGATTTTTGTATAAGATTTATGATAAGATCCTGGAAGCTGTGAAGGGGCAGCAGGCGCTCTATCAGGAGGGAGCACCGGAGCGTCAGCTGAAGAAGCAGCTGAAAGTCCAGCAGCGCCAGCTGGCAGCCCAGGAGCGCCGTGAGAAAAGGATGCAGGAGCTGGAAGCTGCACTTGCCGAAGAAGGGATTACTTCAGATATGGTGGAAGAACCATCCCGTTTTGAGAAAAAGGCAGCCAAACAGAAAGGGAAAAAGGCTTCCAGGACAGCTGGAAATGATTCCAGGGCAAATTCCCGGATGAGAATGCGTGGAAATAACCAGGCCCGGGGCAGAAGAGGAGAAAACCTGGATTCTACAAGCTTTCTTGCAGGGACAGATTTATTTGAAGATAGAAATTCCGAGGAAAGCGGGGAATCTGTGGATCAGGAATTTCCTTTAAATCCAGAGAATGCCATGAATCCGGGAGATGCAGGATCACTGGAGAATATGACTACAGTGAATGGAGAATTTTCCGAGAGTGCTTCTGCTCAGAATCTTCCGATTAATACAGGAAAGTATGTGGATATCAGTGAGTATCGGGTCCAGGATGATGATCTGTCAATTGATGACAGATCATCACAGGAGGAAACACAGCTGCAGTTTGCAATTCACCGTTCTGAGCCAGAGCAGTCAGACGAGCCAGATCTGAATACGAGCGCCTCCTCTGGACAAGATGATCCTGTACCGTCATATTCTATGGAAAAGGATACCACGGAAGAGGACGGTACTGTCTATATGAAAAATCCAGTTAGCAGTGACCAACCAGCTGAGGCAGAGGAAGAAGAAAACAGTTATGATGGAGTGGATTTTAATGAAGCTATGGCTACCATGCAGAATGCAGTTGCTTTGACGAGAGATACTTCTGGCGCAGCAGGTGGCGCTGCCCATGGATCTCCGGCAACTTCTGGCTTCCACTCTTCTGAAGCTTCTGACGAAATGGCAGCGGGGAATGGAGTTTCGGATGAAACTACTTCCCGTCAGTCGGCGAAGAATCCTAAGTCTTCCAGGCAGGAGATTGCCAACGGAATTGTAAATATCCAGCATGAGATCAAAACCCAGGAAGCGGCGGTGAAAAAGGAATATCAGTATCCGCCTGTGAATCTTCTGAAACGTGGAAATGGGAAATCCCAGGGAGATTCTGATTCCCATCTTCGAAAGACAGCTCAGAAATTACAGGAAATCCTGTATAATTTCGGAGTAAATGCCAAGGTTACAAACGTAAGCTGCGGACCTACAGTTACCAGGTATGAGCTGCAGCCGGAAATGGGTGTAAAGGTAAGCAAGATCGTAGGTCTCTCTGATGATATCAAGCTGAATCTTGCCGCGCCGGATATCCGTATCGAAGCTCCGATCCCGGGTAAAGCAGCTGTAGGTATCGAGGTACCAAATAAAGAACACAGTGCGGTTATGCTCCGTGATCTGATCCAGAGCCCGGAGTTTATGAATGCCAAATCCAAGCTGGCTTTTGCTGCTGGTAAAGATATTGAGGGTAAGACGATCGTGGCAGATATTGCCAAGATGCCCCACCTTCTGATCGCAGGTTCCACCGGATCTGGTAAATCTGTTTGTATCAATACACTTATTATCAGTATTTTATATAAAGCCAAGCCAGACGAGGTTAAGCTGATCATGATTGACCCGAAAGTGGTAGAGCTTAGTGTTTATAATGGTATCCCGCATCTGTTCATTCCGGTTGTCACAGATCCGAAGAAAGCTGCGGGGGCTCTGAACTGGGCAGTAAATGAGATGAGTAACCGTTACAATACTTTTGCAGAGTATGGGGTACGAAATCTGGAAGAGTTTAACCGCAAGATTGAGAAGATGAAGTTCCCGGAGGGAGAGCAGCGCCCTGAGAAAATGTGTCAGATCGTCATTATCGTAGATGAGCTTGCAGACCTTATGATGGTTGCACCAGGGGATGTGGAGGACGCTATTTGTCGTCTGGCCCAGCTGGCCCGTGCTGCAGGCATCCATCTGGTTATTGCTACCCAGAGACCGTCTGTCAATGTTATTACCGGTCTTATTAAGGCGAACATGCCGTCACGTATTGCCTTTGCTGTCACTTCCGGTGTGGACTCCAGAACCATTCTGGATATGAACGGCGCAGAGAAGCTTCTTGGTAAAGGAGATATGCTGTTTTATCCGCAGGGCTACCAGAAGCCTGCCAGACTGCAGGGAGCCTTTGTTTCAGATGACGAAGTCAGCAATATTGTGGATTTCCTTGCAGATAAAAATCCACGGACAGATTACGACAATAAGATTGAACAGCAGATGAACAATGCGGTTCTTACAGCTGGCGGAAGCTCTGGCGGCAATGAGCGAGATGTCTATTTCGAGCAGGCGGGTAAGTTCATTATTGAGAAGGAAAAGGCTTCCATCGGTATGCTGCAGAGAATGTATAAGATTGGATTTAACCGCGCAGCCCGTATTATGGATCAGCTGTGCGATGCCGGGGTTGTAGGGCCGGAAGAGGGCACCAAGCCTCGTAAGGTACTTATGTCTATGGAGGAATTCCAGACATACGTGGAAGAACATTTGTAGGAAATTAATTCATGTTATGAAAATTTGTATATGAATAATAGCACAGAACCTGTCTAAATACGTTTAAAATAAACTATGAGGACGGATTATCAGAAGTATGAATTTGGAGTAATAGTTAAGAAAATATAATTCATGTAAAGGAGACAATAGAAATGGTAAAACATATGGTAATGTGGTCATTTAAAGAAGAGATTCCTGAGGAGAAGAAACCTGAATTAAAAGCACAGATCAAAGAGCATCTTGAAGGTCTGGTTGGTGTTGTGCCAGGGCTCATTAAGGCAGAGGTTGTTACAGACCTTCTTCCATCCAGCACACGTGATTTATGTCTGATCACTGAGCTGGAAAGCGCTGAGGCACTGGCTGCCTATGCAGTAAATCCGAATCATGTTCATGTTGCGGACACTTACGTAAGACCAAATGTATGCGACCGTGTAGCAATGGACTTTGAGGTGTAAATGGAAATTCGTATTATCACAGTTGGAAAAATTAAAGAGAAATACCTGAATGACGGAATTGCAGAGTACGCCAAGCGCCTTGGCCGCTACTGTAAGTTGAATTTTATCCAGGTGCCAGATGAGAAGACTCCGGATAAAGCTTCCGATGCGCTGAACCGTCAGATCAAAGAGACGGAGGGCAATCGGCTTCTTAGCCATATTCGCGATACAGATTATGTGATTACACTTGCTATAGAGGGTAAAATGCTGGATTCTGTAGAGCTTTCTGACCTGATTGCCAGATTAGGCGTTCAGGGAAAAAGCAGCATTGCCTTTGTGATCGGAGGATCACTTGGGCTTTCTGATGCTGTTTTGAAACGGGCAGATTATAAGCTCAGTTTTTCAAGAATGACGTTTCCGCATCAATTGATGCAGATGATTCTGTTGGAACAAATTTACAGGGGATATCGGATTATGAATCATGAGCCTTATCATAAATAATGAGATTTCATTTTTGTAAAGTTCCATAAATGATAATTACAGACACAAGAACTCCCAGATGTTAGAGCATGTTCGAGGCAGCTAACATCCGGGAGTTTATTAGTTTACACGAGCAATCAGTCAAAACCTAAAGCCGACGTTTGTGTAAGTTTCTGGCGATTGCTGCCATAACGCGCAAAACGTGTGGTGTACGGTTTGTTAAAGCTTGCAATATATTTGAAGATAAATTTGGAAGTGGTACTTAAATTCCACTTGTACGGATAGATTCCACAGCCTCTTTGATTTTCTCTGGTGGAAGTACCAGCGCGAAGCGCACATATCCTTCCCCATGAGGACCAAAGCTTGCGCCAGGAGTAACGATGACACCGGCTTTTTCCATTAATTCCATACAGAATGCCATGCTGTCCGTGCGTTTTCCCGGAAGCTTTGCCCATACGAACATAGTTCCTTTGCCGTTTGGCTTCTCCCAGCCAATGGAAGCAAGTCCGTCACATAGAGCATCACGGCGTGCCTGGTATTGTCTGCATTGTTCTTTTACGCTGTCAAGAGGTCCCTCAAGAGCAGCGATAGCAGCTTTCTGGATTGGCAGGAACATACCGAAATCGATCTGGCTGCGAAGCTTTTTTAGAGCAGAGATGATTTCTGGATTTCCAATGAGAAAGCTGATTCTGGCACCGGTTACGTTAAAGGATTTGGAAAGGCTGAAAAACTCAACACCAACCTCCCGCGCACCAGGAGTGGCAAGAAAACTTCCACCTTCCACGCCATCAAAGATAATGTCGCTGTATGCATTGTCATGGATAATTACAATATCGTATTTTTTTGCAAATGCAACAATTTCTTCATAAAGTCCTGGTGTGGCAATGCTGCCTACCGGGTTGGATGGAAGAGAGACTACCATGTAACGGGCCTTGCGAGCCACATCTTCCGGAATATCCTTTACATATGGCAGGAAATCATGCTCTGCTACAAGCGGGTAGTAGTAAGGAACTGCGCCTCCTAATTTGCTTCCTGCTGCGAAAACCGGATAGCACGGATCTGGAAGAAGAACCACGTCTCCCTCGTCGCATAAAGTCATGCCAAGATGTCCCATGCCTTCCTGACTGCCATAAACGGACATTACCATATCCGGTGTGATTTCCACATGGAAGCGCTTCTTGTAATATGCACAGACCGCATTCAGAAGCTCAGGCAGATCGCGGAGACTGTAACGCCAGTTCTGATCGTCAGCAGCAGCTTCCATCAGTGCTTTCTTAATATGATCCGGTGTATGGAAATCCGGCGTTCCAACACTCATGTTGTAGATCTTCTTTCCCTGTTTCTCAAGTTCAAGCCGCCTTTCATTGAGCGCGGCAAAAATTTCATCTCCAAATAAATTCAGTCTTTTGGAAAAATTCATCGTAAGTAAGCCTTCTTTCTCTCAAAATGCCAAACCAATAGGTTTATGCTAAAATCCTGTTTATTTTATCACAGTACTACAACAGAGTGCAAGACAAAAATGTATTTTCGGGCAAGACATTTGTATTGCTAATAGCAAACGAAAATGGATGGCTGCCGTGCACTGCCAGATTTAGGGGTAAAGTTCTTTTTTGTATAAATTTTAGAAAAAAATAGCAGCAGACACTTAAGAGGGCATTGTCTAAAAATAGAGAAACGTGTATAATTGGCTATATCAAACCAAGGGAGGAAAAGAAAATGAAGAAGTTTCTCGAAGAATTTAAGGAATTTTTTGCATGGTGAAAGCTCTGAATAAAGCAGCTGAGAAAATCCCCCCCCTTGATTTGAATAAAAAGACATGCGAGGACATAAATGAAAGACTACATGGCCCCTATGGAGGGCGTGACAAACTTTGTATACCGCCGGACTTATCACCGGTTTTATCATCCCATGGATAAATATTTTACTCCGTTTATTTCTGCCAAGCCGAAGAAAAACCTGAGCTTCCAGGAAATTTGCGAGGTGTCACCGGAGCGGAATGAGGGAATGTACGTGGTTCCCCAGATCCTGACCTGCAATGCAGATGATTTTATCCGTACTGCCCAGCTTTTGAAAGATGATTACGGACACCAGGAAGTGAACCTGAATCTTGGTTGTCCTTCTGGAACAGTTACAGCGAAGGGAAAGGGTGCCGGATTTCTGGCAGAGCCCCAGAAGCTGGATCAGTTCCTGGATCAGATTTTTTCGAAACTTGATATGAAAATTTCCATAAAGACCAGAATTGGAACTCACTACGAGGAAGACTGGGAGTATCTGCTGGCCATTTATGAAAAATATCCCATTCATGAACTGATCATCCACCCAAGGATTCAGACAGATATGTATCGCGGAGTGCCGCGGCTCGGAGCTTATGAGAAGGCTGTAAACCGTCTGAAAATGCCACTTTGCTATAATGGGAATCTGTTTTCTGCAGCTGATTATAAGCGGATTACAGAGCGTTTTCCAGACACTTGCTGCTTCATGTATGGAAGAGGGCTGATCACGAATCCGGGGCTGGTAACTGAGATCCGGGAAGGCATTCGTCCGGATAAAAAGACAGTAAGAGAATTCCATGATTGTCTTTTCGAAGAGTATCGGGAACTTCTTTCCGGCGAACGGAATGTGCTGTTCCGTATGAAAGAATTATGGAGCTATATGGCCGTTAATTTTACAAATTATGAGAAATATGCCAAGAAAATCAAGAAATCCCAGCATCTGTCAGAGTATTCGTCTGTGGTATCCAGTTTATTTGCAGAGCAGGATTTGATAGATTAAGTATTTTGGATATTTAGAACGCTGAAAGGATCCCCCTTGGCGGGCTAAATAGCAATAAATAATTCGAAAGAGGAATAACATGTTAAATACCGATCGTTTTGAAGAATTTATATCTCAGTATCCCATTTATGAATACCGCCTTGTGGATACTGCTGAAATAGAGGTAAGAGAGCGGGTGCGGATCATCTGCAAACAGGAGTGTGAGCGTTACGGCACTACCTGGGCCTGTCCCCCTGCTGTGGGCAGTCTGGAAGAATGTGGGAAGCGAATCCACAGTTATCCAAATGGAATCCTTTTTTCCAGTGTGGCAGAGGTTTCCGATGTGATGAACATGGCGGAAATGCTTGCTACCCGAGATGCTCACGAGGAGCTGACTACAGAGGTAGCCGGATTTTTGAAAGGGGAGGGATTTGAGACATTTACCTTGTCCACTGAATCCTGCGATCTTTGCGAGCATTGTGCCTATTTAGACGGAAAGCCCTGTCGCTTCCCTGAGAAAATGCATCCCTGCCTGGAAAGTCACGGTGTAGTGGTAAATGAGCTGGTAGAGCATCATTCCATGGAATATAATCTTGGCGGAAATACCATTCTGTGGTTTTCCCTGGTGCTTTTTCGCCAGAGAGCGTGATCTGTTAAATATAAATCAGAATGAAAAGAAAACCTCCCGCATAAGCTAGAGATAAAGACCGGGAGGCTTTTTTTATGTCTGTATCAGAACGTTTTATGACAGCTATGGAACTTCCTGGTGACCTGTCCTGTAAAGCCCCTATTATAACGATTACCGGACCGTCGCAGGTACAGATTGAAAATTATAAAAGCATCTTATCCTATACAAGCGAGAAATTAATCGTGGTTACCTGCCAGGGACGCGTGATCCTTCAAGGGAAAAATCTGGAAAT